>JAIXUR010000181.1 GCA_027483425.1 Cyanobacteriota bacterium
GGCTTGACCAAACCATCGTGACCGGGGTGGATTAATCGATGAAACCCCCGATCTGGCGATGGGTACTGGCGGGGATCCTGGGCGTATTGCTGCTCCAGTCGGTGGCGATCGCCCAAACAACCCAAATTATCCTGTTCGATGGGCCTGACTTTAGCGGTGAGCAGCGCACGTTTTCGTCAGGGGTGCGCGACTTAAACAACAACGGCTTTAATGACCGAGCCGAATCTCTGATCGTGACCTCGGGTACCTGGACGGTCTGCTCTGACTTTGGCTCGCGAGGCAGTTGCCAAACCTTTAGCCCCGGTAGCTATGCCTCCCTAGGCAGCTTTGGGTTGGCCAATGCCATTACCTCGATGCAGCCCGAAACCTCCTCGTCGCCCGGCAACAGCAGTGCTAGCCCCCGCCTTACCGTCTACTCAGAGCTTGGCTTTGGGGGCAATAGCGCCCAATTTACCGATTCCATCAGCGATTTGATTCCTCGGGGGCTCAATGACACGATTTCGTCGGTGCAGATCGACGGCGGCACCTGGAAAGTTTGCTCCGATGTGGGCTACCGGGGCAGTTGCCAAACCCTGGGCCCCGGTAGCTATAACAACCTGAGTAGCCTGGGCCTACAGGACAGTATCAGCTCTATGCAGCTGGTGAGCGGTGGTAGCTCCAGCAACAGCGGCTCTGGTAGCGGCTCCGGCGGTAGCGGCTCTGGCAGCAGCTCACCGACTGGTCTAATTACCGTCTACTTTGACCCCAACTATGGCGGCACTAGCGCCAGTTTTTCCCAGTCTATGGCTGACCTGATTCCTCGGGGGCTCAACGATATGATTTCCTCGGTGCGGATTCAAAGCGGCACCTGGAAGCTGTGCAGCGACGTGGGGTATCGGGGCCATTGTCGCACCCTCGGCCCCGGCAGCTATAGCGACTTGAGTGGCCTAGGCCTGCAAGACACGATCAGCTCCATGCAGCTCGTACCGTAAGTCAAACCCCATGCCTATCCAGCCAGGCCAATTTTCGATATTTCGAAAATTGGCCTGGCCGACAACTCTCATACTGAACGCTAATTTTTTAAGGAGATGAATGATGGGTATTCTGGCTTGGATTGTTTTAGGTTTGATTGCTGGGGCGATCGCTAAAGTCATTCTTCCTGGCAACCAGGGAGGCGGCTTTATCAGCACGATGTTCTTGGGCATTATCGGCGCATTTGTGGGCGGGTCGCTCCATACATTTTTCACGACAGGGGCACTTCAGTTGGCCAGTGTGACCTTTTCGATCGGGGGCATTGTGGTGGCCGTTTTGGGGGCGATTGTCACCGTCTTTGTCTGGAGTTTAATTACTAGAGCAACCTAATGCCAGCTACGGGTGCTGGATCCACGACCACTGCACCCATCTCCTAGCACAGTGATTTGAATGTTTTGCAACGTAGATACTGTGTTGGCTCCGCAGCACTCTTGACGCGGCGGAGCCAACACAGTATCTACAAATTTAGGCTTGGCAGACCCCTAGTGGCCTAGAGAAGCGATCGCAGCCACCCTAGAATTGCACCCGTGCGACATCAATTTATATAACAGAATATCGCTTCTTAACCCGGCCATAATCGATTCATCAACTTTATTTGAAATGATAATGATGAGTTCCCCGAAATATACTTTCGTGGCGGAATTTGATTGTCATTCTCAAGGTTTGGAGTGAAGGATATGGCGGCTCAATTCCATCAAGGCTGGTTAGCGCTCGGGCTATCGTTACTGGTGGCCAGTTGCTCTGCCACCACCAGTGGCGCACCCGAAGGCACCTCGCCCCAGCCCGATGCCCCGGTACAGCAGCGCCGCACGGTAGTGATTGATGGCTCGAGCACCGTGTTTCCCATCACCGAGGCGATCGCAGCGTCCTACAATGCCCAGGCCAGCAATCCGGTTGAGGTAGAGGTCGGCTTTTCGGGCACTGGCGGCGGCTTCAAAAAATTCTGTGCCGGGCAGACCGACATCAGCGACGCATCGCGCCCAATTTCCAATGAAGAAATTGCCGCCTGCGATGCCAATGGTGTGCGCTACTACGAGCTGCCGGTGGCCTTTGACGCGCTGACCGTGGTGGTCAACCCCCAAACCGCCTGGGCCAACGACATCACCGTGGCCGAGCTCAAGAAAATGTGGGAACCCACGGCCCAGGGCCGGATTAGAAATTGGAGTCAGGTGCGTCCCGGCTGGCCTGATCAGCCCCTCACCCTCTTTGGCCCTGGCCTAGATTCTGGCACCTACGATTATTTTTCTGATGTCATTGTCGGCCAAGGTACCCGCAGCGACTTTGTGGCCAGTGAAGACGATGACCTGCTGGTGCGCGGTGTCTCTCAAACGCCGGGAGCCCTGGGCTACTTCGGACTGGCCTACTTTGAAGCCAACGCCACTGTGCTGAAGGCGCTGGCGGTAGACAGCGGCAGCGGCCCCGTGGCCCCGACCGTAGAAAACGTGGTGCGGGCCACCTACCAACCTCTGGCTCGACCACTGTTTATCTACGTTAACTACACCTCGGCCCAGCGCAACCCAGCGGTGCGAGAGTTTGTGGAGTATTATCTCAAGACGGCCCCGGAGGTCGTGCAGGAGGTGGGCTACATTCCCCTCACCGAGGAAGCCTACAACATTGCGCTGGTGAACTTTCACCAGGGTGAAGCGGGTACCGCGTTTGATGGCCAGCCCCAGCCCAACCTTACCCTCGGTGAGGTGCTGCGCAAGACCAAGCGCGTTAACTAGCGCTAGGCCCAAGGACGTCGTCTAGTCCTATGATCCCTGTCGCCTCGGCGGCGGGGATAGGCCATTAGGGTTAGAGGGGGCGATCGCTGGCAGAAGTCCTCTCTAACCGGTGGATAGATCTTCTCTGGCCCGAGAGGGTGTTTGAAAAGTCAAAGAGCGTCTCAGGTTATACCTAGGTCTGAGAGGGTGTTTGAAAAGGCAGAGAGCGTCTCAGATTATACCTAGGCCTGAGAGGGTGTTTGAAAAGTCAAAGAGCGTCTCAGGTTATACCTAGGCCGTAGACTAATGTCCTCAAAAATCAGTGTTTCTGCTGTCTCTTGGTGGCAAACTATACCTGGGACAACCCTTTTCAAATAACCTCTTAAGTAGCCGCTGTAGTGTGGGCACTGCCCACCATTTTGGAAACTATTTTCCAGAAGTTGCCTCAGAGGGTGTTTGAAAAGGGTTGTCCCAGGTATACTTTGCCGCCAAGAGACCGCA
>JAIXUR010000268.1 GCA_027483425.1 Cyanobacteriota bacterium
GGTGGTCGCCGCTGCCGTGTTCGCCGTTGCCGAATCCCCCCTGGCCGAATCCCCCCCGGCCGATGCCCCTAGCGTCGAAATCCCCCCACCTGAAACCCCGGTACCCGATACCCTTGAACCCGTGGTAGCCGCCGATGACTAGCGCCGCCGATGCCTGCCCATCCCTGGCGGCCTGCGTAGATGGCCTGGCCCTCACCACGATTCAGCGCCACGTCTTTATCTGTGCCGACCAGACCAAGCCTAAATGCTGCGACAAAGCCGACAGCATCGTCGCCTGGGATTACTTAAAAAATCGGTTGAAGGAACTGGGCCTCGATCGGCCGTCGGCTGACAGCCCCGCCTCCATCTTTCGCACCAAAGCCAACTGTCTGCGGGTCTGCCACCAGGGGCCGATTCTGCTGGTCTACCCCGATGGCGTTTGGTACCACAGCGCTACCCCAGCGGTGATCGAGCGCATTATTCAAGAGCATCTGATCGGCGGTCAGGTGGTCGCAGACTTTGCCTTTTTGCAGCATCCTCTTTCGCCAGCGGTTCAGCCTTAGGGCTTGAGGATGCAATCCATTGCCATCGCACCCTTGGTATTGGCACAGCCAGCCGTATCCCCACAGAAGCTTGGTATAATCCCCGGCAGACCTATGGGATAACAACAGCATGGCAGACTGGCGGGTGATTGACGGGGGCATCACGGCCCCCAAAGGATTTCAGGCGGCGGGTATTGTCGCCGGGCTCAAACGCTCTGGTGCCCCAGACCTGGCTTTGATTTACTCAGACTGTGATGCGATCGCGGCAGGTGTCTTCACCACCAGTCACGTGCGTGCCGCCTGTGTCGACTACTGTCGCCAACGCCTCGAAGCCCGCCCCAGTGCCCGCGCCATCCTCGTTAACGCTGGCCAAGCCAACGCCTGCACCGGCAACCAGGGCTGGGTCGATACGGTGGACAGCGCTGCCGCCCTGGGCTCGGCCCTCAACCTACCCCCTGAAACCGTGCTGATTGCCTCCACTGGCGTGATCGGCCAGCGGATCAAAATGGATCAGCTCAAGGCCGGTATTCCTACCCTGGTGAGCAGTCTTTCGCCCACCGGCTCCGAAGCCGCCGCCGGAGCCATTATCACCACCGACCTGGTCACCAAGTCGGTGGCCATGGAAACCACCATCGACGATCGCCCCGTCCGCATTGGGGGCATTGCCAAGGGCTCCGGCATGATCCATCCCAACATGGCTACTATGCTGGCCTTCGTCACCTGCGACGCCACGGTGTCGCCCACCCTTTGGCAAGACATGCTGCGCCGCGCCGTCGATCGCAGCTTTAACCAGATCACCGTCGACGGTGACAGCAGCACCAACGACACTCTGATCGCCCTGGCCAACGGCGAGTCGCGCACCCCCGCCATCACTGACTCCGGGGCCGAGGCCGATCAGCTCGAAGCCATGCTCACCGCTGTCTGTCAGTACCTGGCTAAATCCGTCGCCCGCGACGGCGAAGGAGCCACCTGCCTAATTGAGGTCGCCGTGACCGGGGCGGTCACCGCCGCCGCCGCCAGCCAAGTGGCCAAGGCGATCGCCGGGTCTTCTTTGGTCAAAGCGGCCATCTTTGGCCACGATCCTAACTGGGGCCGCATTGCCGCCGCCGCCGGTCGGGCCGGAGTGCCCTTCGACCAGAGCGACCTACGGGTGCAGCTGGGCGACATTCTGCTCATGGAGCGCGGCCAGCCCCTGGCCTTCGATCGCCCCGCCGCCAGTGCCTATCTCACCCAGGCCACCCAGGGCGAATACCTCAAAACCGATACGGTCTTGATTCAGGTCTCCATTGGCGATGGCCCCGGTAGTGGCCTGGCCTGGGGCTGCGACCTCAGCTACGACTACGTCAAAATCAACGCCGAATACACGACCTAAGGAAATTTTTGGGAAAGAAGATACCCCCCGTAGGGGCGCAGCGCCCTGCGCCCTGGCGAGGAAGCAAGATGCTTAGGTATGTTCGTTGCCAGATGGGATCTGGGCCATCCCTGGCCCAGATCCCCTGTCATAGAGATGCTTGGGATACGTTCGCTGCTTGGGCCTCGACCAAGGCTCAAGGCTTAGCCCCCTCTAAACTCCTGGGTGATCTTGACAGTGTCGCCGTCTGACCTGTTATAGTATCAAAGCGATAACGGTGGGGTGTCGCCAAGTGGTAAGGCACCGGGTTTTGGTCCCGGCATTCCTAGGTTCGAATCCTAGCACCCCAGTTTTGATGAAAGATTTTAAATAGTCTTGACCCCTTGATCCTCCATGGCTTGAACTGTTCCGGCTGTTTAGGGCGGCGGCGGGGGCCGAATTCCCCAGGATGTAAATCCCCAGGCCTAACTCGCTATAGTGTTTGAGGCATTGTCTTGGCGGTTAGGAAGGTAACAACGATGGCAAAGGCACCAAGGGCGACCAATGGGCACAATCGCCTAGCCCTGTGGACGGGCAACCTCAGGCAGGCCATCGCTCGCCTGAGTCGGTCTCGCCCCCTGGCCCTGGTGCTGGTATTGCTCGTGGCTGTCACCAGCGTCGGCTGCGACCCCAGCCGCTTTGCCCAGGCCAGTGCCGATGTGCCCCGGCTCGTGCTCAGTGCCCTGAGTGACCCCAAAACCTTCAATCCGGTTCTCAGTCAAGAATCCCCCAATATTTTTAGCTTGACCTTTGAAGGGCTCACCACCACCGACGGCATCACTGGCGAAACGGTACCCGCCCTGGCCGAAAGTTGGGAGATCGGTGACGACGGCAAACGGCTGGTGTTTACCCTACGCGACGGGCTGCTGTGGTCTGACGGTGAACCCCTCACCGTAGACGACGTGATCTTTACCTACGACGTCCTGTTTAACCCCGATATTCCCACCAATAGTCGAGATGGGTTTCGCATTGGCACCGAGGGGCGCTTTCCCCAGGTCAGCAAACTAGACGATCGCCGGGTGCAGTTTACCCTGCCCGAGCCCTTTGCCCCCATGCTAGAAAACACCGGCCTGAATATCATCCCGGCCCACCTGCTCAGGCCTGCGGTAGAGGGCACCGACGCCCAGGGTAACCCGCTATTTCTCTCCACCTGGGGCACCGACACCCCGCCCCGCCAGATCGTGGGCAATGGCCCCTATATTTTGGCCCAGTACATTCCAGGGGAACGGCTCATTTTTGAGCGTAATCCCCACTACTGGCAGAAAGATAGCCAGGGCAACCCCCAGCCCTACATTGAGCAGATTATCTGGCAAATTGTCGGATCTACCGATACGGCTTTTTTCCAGTTTCGCTCTGGCGGACTTGATATCCAGGCCGTGCAGCCTGACTTTTTCTCGCTGCTGAAGCGGGAGGAAGAGCGGGGCGATTTCACCATCTTCAACGGTGGCCCCGGCCTGGGCACCAACTTCTTTGCCTTTAACCTCAACCGCGCCAGCCGCAGCGGCAAGCCCCTGGTCGACCCGATCAAATCGGCCTGGTTCAACAGCGTGGCCTTTCGCCAGGCGGTCTCCTATGGTATCGATCGCGGCACCATGGTCAATAACATTTTCCAGGGCTTGGGGGAACCCCAAACCTCTCCTATTTCGGTGCCCAGCCCCTTCTTCGCCCCGCCTGAAATGGGCATACGCACCTACGACTATGACCCCGACCAGGCTCGTGCCCTGCTGCTGGCCGACGGGTTTCAGTACAATGATGCCGGGGAACTGCTGGATGCCCCAGGCAATCGCGTACGCTTTACCCTGATTACCAACTCTGGCAACAAAATTCGCGAATCGATCGGGTCGCAGATTAAGAATGACCTGGCGAAGCTGGGCATCCAGGTCGATTTTCAGCCCCTGGCCTTCAACTCATTGGTCGATCGCCTGACCGATAGCCTGGAGTGGGAGGCGATGGTGCTGGGGCTGACCGGCGGCATCGAACCCAACGGCGGTGCCAACGTGTGGTTGCTCGACGGTGCCCTCCATGCCTTTAATCAAAAGGCTGGCCCTGGCCAAGATCCCCTAGAGGGCTGGCAAGCCGCCGACTGGGAAGCCCGCATCGCCGATCTTTACGTCAAAGCGGCCCAGGAGATTGACGTAAAGCAGCGCTTTGAACTGTACAAAGAGACCCAGCAGCTGACCCAGGAGTACCTGCCGTTCACCTACCTGATCAACAATCTGTCGCTCACCGCCGTGCGCAACCGCGTACAGGGGGTCAAGTACACCGCCCTCGGCGGTGCCCTGTGGAACGTCCAAGAGTTGTCGGTGGAAGATTAGCCAACCTTCACCAAACCACGTCTACCCAGCCAGATTCAGAAATCAATACCGATCCAGCAGTAAATCCACCTCTGCCTCTAGGGTCATGCCTGCCATGGCGGCCAGTTCAGCCCGCCGCACCGCCAGGTGCGTCTGGGCCAGGGGGGCACCCAGGGCATCCAACAGTACCGGATCCTGCTCCAGGGCCGCTAGGGATTCCGCCAGCGACTGGGGGAGGAGAGCAATGCCGCGATCGCGCCTCTCCTCCTCCGACAGCGTTCCAGGATCCTGCTGTACCGGGTCAGGCAGCGGATACCCCTGGGCAATGCCGTCGAGGCCCGCCGCGATCGCACTGCCCAGGGCCAGGTAAGGGTTCGCTGCCCCATCCACTGTCTTTAACTCTAGATGGGTGGGGCTGGGCGGGGCCAAGTTACTGGGCACCCGCAGTGCCGCCTCCCGGTTGTCCATGCCCCAGGCGCAGTAGGCCCCGCTCCAGCAGTGGGGGCGCAGGCGACGGTAGGAGTTGGGGCTGGGGGTCGTTATGGCCATCAGGGCGGGCAGGTGGTGCAGCAGCCCGGCGGCAAAGGCCTGGGCCACGGCAGACAGCTGCCCATGACCGTCGGGCATGAGGTTGCGTTGATCTGCCTGGATTAGTCCTGGGCGATCGCTCTGCCACAGACTCACATGTAGATGGCAGCCACTGCCCGCGTGGGCCTCAAACAGCTTGGGGACAAAGGAGGCCACCAACCCGTGCTGGTGGGCCACCGCCTTCACCGTTTCGCGGTAGACAATGTGCTGATCGGCCGCCCCCAGGGCATCGGTGTAGCGTACCGAGATCTCCTGCTGCCCCGGTCCCGACTCCGGGTAGTACTGCTCCACGGCCACGCCCTGGGCGCTGAGGGCATCGGCGATCGCCATAATCACCGACTGATGCCTATCCATGGCCAGGGTGACGGCAAAGGGCGTGTGATCAGCGGGTAGGGTGCGATCGCCCTCCTGCCGCAGCAAATAAAATTCTGGCTCAAAGGCCGCCTTGATCGTGAACCCTTGATCGGCGGCCCGCTGCACCATGCGCTGGAGAAACTGCCGCGAGCACCAGGGCCAGGGTTGGCCATCGCTGACCATGTTCCCCATCACCCGAGCCTGACCTGGGGCGTAGGGCAGCCGTTGCAACGTTGCCCAGTCGGGCATCAGCCACACCTCGCCTACTGGCCCCAGGCCACTGCCGGGGGCCACGGCATCGGCCACCACCGGAATCGCCTGCTGGGCCGCCGATAGCCCCACGCCCCAGGCCTTACCCCCCTCCATCTGCCGAGTAAGCGCGTCGATATGGAGGGCTTTGCCGCGAATCTGGTTGCCGTTGTCGCACCACACCACCCGCACAAAGCGAATATTGTCATCTCGCAGCTGGGCCTGCAAGGTGGGTGGGGTTTCTGGCACGGTCTCTAGCGCGGTTTCTGGCATGGACTTCTTCGACCTCAAACGTTCAACCTCAAATTTTCAGCTCAGCCGCGCCGTACATTCTAAAATCAACCGCTGGTTAGCCAGGGCGTAGGGCTGCACCACCAGGGCCCGCCGAAAGACCTGGATCGCTTCCTCGTACTCTCCCATCGCGGCATGGCAGAGCCCGAGCCCGTGGAGGGCCCCAAAATGGTACGGCACTAGGTCAATCACCCGCTGGCAATCGGCCATCGCCTCCCGATAGCGCCGCTGCACAAAATAGAGGACCGCCCGCCGATTCCAGGCCTCGGCAAAATCGGGCAGTTCTGCGGCTAGCGCTGACAGCAGGGCCTCTGCGGTGTCGAAACGGCCTTCATCTATAAGGGTTTGAGCATTTTGCAGGCGCTGATTGCCCACCGCTCCCTTTTGATAAAACCAGCGCTGCCACAGGGCAGCGGTAGCCAGTTCCCGCTGATATTCGTCCTCTTGCTTCAGGCTTTGCAGCAGTACTTCTAGGGTCGAGTCATCCATGCCACTGCCACAGCTTGATAGTTTTATCGGCGCTGGTGCTGGCCATCACCGTGCCACTCGCCTGCATCGCCACCCGATGAACCGGGTTGATATGGGCCGACAGGGTATCTTGGAGCGCACCGGTTGGGCTGTGCCACAGGCGCAGGGTGCCGTCGCTACCGCCGCTCACCAACTGCTTGCCGTCCGGGAAAAAGGCCACGGTATTGACCTCCTGGGTGTGTCCCTGGAGGGTGTGCAGTAGGGTGCCAGAGGCTAAATTCCACAGCCGTACGGTGCGGTCTTTGCTGGCACTGGCAATCAGATGGCCATCGGGGCTGATGGCCACTTGGTTGACGGTGTTGGTGTGGCCATGGAGCACCTTGAGGGTGGTGGCCGTTTGGACATCCCAGATCCGGACAGTGTTGTCGAGGCCACCGCTAATGAGCCGCTGATCGCCGTCGGCCAGGGCCACGGTTTTGAGCATGCCGGCCGAACCCGACAGGGTTTTGAGCAGGGTGCCCCGGCTCAGGTTCCACAGTTTGATGGTGCCGTCTTCGCTGGCGCTGGCCAGCAGACTACCCTCGCTACCCAGGGCGATCGCCGTCACATCCTTCAAATGGCCCTTGAGCGTATATCGCAGGGTGCCATCCCCCAGGTGCCAAACTTTCACCGTGGCATCGTCGCCACAGCTCGCCAGCAGCTGCCCGCGCAGGTCAATGGCCACATCGTTGACCCCCCGGGTATGGCCCTTGAGCGCCTGGAGTAAATCTCCGGTCTGCCAGTTCCAAAGGCGCAGGGTGTCGTCTAGGCTGCCGCTGACCAAGACAGGCTGTTGGGGGCTAAAGCCGGCAGCGGTGACCCATGATTGGTGTCCCGTCAAGGTGCGAACGATTTGCCACCCGGTGCTTGATCGGGGCGTTCCCGATAGGGGTGTTCCCGACGGGGGTACTCCCGATTGGGGTGTTCCCGATTGGGCTGGCCCTGATTTCGGAGTACCCATCCCAGACCCAGTTTGCCTAGGGGGCGGTGGTGCCGAGATGGGGCGAAACAAGGAACCCGGGGTGGGGCGGGGCTGAGTCACCCCGGCCCCCGTCGGTGTTTCCATGTGCGGTGGAGAGGTGGTTGGTAGGCTCATGCCAACCTGTCTTCCCGGCCCACTCAGGGGAGGCTGGGTCAGGCCCACAAACAGGCTGGGGCTGGCCTGGCTAGAGACCCAGCCCGGCACTGAGCCCTCCAGCTTGGGTAGCTTTTGCAGATCGTTGAGCACCTCTTGGGCTGTCTGGTAGCGCTCACTGACCAGGTCTTTGGTCATGTAGTTCAACACCTCTGCCAGGCCGGGGTTGAGGGTGCGGTTCTGTTTTTCCAGGTGCTCCTGCCACATCCAGCGGCCGGATTGGGGGCTGTAGAGGTCTTCGGGTTTGCAGCCGGTGAGCAGGTGTAGGCAAGTGGCCCCCAGGCTGTAGAGGTCGCTAGAGGGGTAGGCCTGACCACTGCGCAACTGTTCGATCGGGGCATAGCCTACGGTGCCAATGCGAGTGCCGGGTTCGTAGCGAATCGCCTCGCTAAACTGTTTCGCCACCCCAAAATCGATCAGCACCAGCTTTTGGTCACTCTTGCGGCGCATGATGTTGGAGGGGGTAATATCGCGATGAATGACCCCGTGCTCGTGGATAAAGTGCAGCACCGGCAGCAGGTCTTCCAGCAGTTGGCGAATGCTGCCTTCGCTATAGACCGCCTGGGCGGCGATCTCCTGGTGCAGGGTGCGCCCCTGCACCATCTGCTGTACCAGGTAGAGATATTTCTTTTGCTCAAAGTAGGCCAGCAGGGTCGGAATTTGTGGGTGTTCGCCCAGCTCGTGGAGCCGCATGGCCTCCTGCTCAAATAGCTGTACGGCCTTTAAAAACGACTGGGTGCCCTGGGTTTGGGGCGCAAACTGCTTGATCACACAGCGGCTATTCAGGCGGTCAACGTCGAGGGCAAAGTAGGTGCGGCCAAATCCGCCCCGGCCAATCAGCTTCAGGGGGCGGTAGCGGCCCCTGAGCCGGCCCTCTAGGGCTGTACCGCAGGTGGGGCAAACCGCTGCCAAGGTAGCGTGATTAGGCTGGGAACAGTGGGGATTAAGGCAGCAGATCATCACAGCGGTTAACCTGATTGCACAGGCACATGGGCGTATGCCTATCTCCATTTAACCTGCAATCGGTCAGGGAGTGGGGATTTTGGTTCCAGGGATGGGCCATGGCCTGGTAAGTTCTTAAGAGATTTCTGAGAAACGAAGATACCCCTCCCCGTAGGGGCGCAGGGCCTGCGCCCTGGGGAGGAACAAAATTCTTCGGTATTTTGGTTTCCAGCATTGGCCTAAATTTCGGGGCGATCGCAGATCAGCCCTTAGATCAGCCCACAGCGCTAACCCGGCTTGATCCAGACCGGCGATCGCTATATTTCGTAACAATTGGGCCGATCGCGCTAACCAGCCCAAACCCGTGCGGTATGGTGAAGAACAGCCCTTCCTGAGCCCCCACCGCTACCCCTATGACCCTGGCCCAGCCTCCCCACCAAAAAGCCAAAGCCCTGCGCCCAGGGGCGACCCGCCCCGCCAAGGAACTCTGTAGCGAGTGCGGCTTTTGCGACACCTACTACATTCACTACGTCAAAGAGGCCTGTGCCTTTCTCAACCAGCAGTTTCCGACCCTAGAGCAGCAGAGCCATGGCCGCAGCCGTGACCTCGAGACCGACAACGAGGTCTACTTCGGGGTTCACCAGGACATGATGGCCGCCCGCAAACAGCAGCCCATCGAGGGGGCCCAGTGGACCGGCATTGTCAGCACCATCGCCATCGCCATGCTGACCCAGGGCCTGGTGGAAGGGGTCGTGTGCGTGCAAAATACCGAGAGCGATCGCTTCCAGCCCCAGCCCGTGCTAGCCACCACCCCTGAAGAGATTCTCGCGGCGCGGGTCAACAAGCCCACCCTATCCCCCAACCTGTCGGTGCTAGAGCAGGTCGAGCAGTCGGGCATGAAGCGGCTGCTGGTGATCGGGGTCGGTTGCCAGATCCAGGCGCTGCGGGCGATCGAAAAACAGCTCGGCCTAGAACAGCCCTACGTGCTGGGCACCCCCTGCGTCGACAACGTCAGCCGGGCGGGGTTACAGAAATTCCTGGAAACCACCAGCCGCTCCCCCGACACCGTGGTCCACTACGAGTTTATGCAAGACTTTCGGGTGCACTTCAAGCACGAAGATGGCTCCACCGAAACCGTGCCCTTCTTTGGCCTCAAGACCAACCAGCTGAAGGATGTGTTTGCCCCCTCCTGCATGAGCTGCTTTGACTATGTGAATGGATTGGCTGACCTGGTGGTGGGCTACATGGGGGCCCCCTTTGGCTGGCAGTGGATCGTGGTCCGCAACGATCGCGGCCAGCGCATGCTCGACACTGTCATGGATCAGCTCGATACCCAGCCGGTGATGTCCGAGGGCGATCGCAAAGCCGCCGTGCAGCAGAGCATTCCCGCCTACGACAAGGCCGTCACCCTACCCATGTGGGCCGCTAAGCTCATGGGTGTGGTGATCGAGCGCATTGGCCCCAAGGGGCTCGAGTACGCCCGTTTTTCCATTGACTCCCACTTCACCCGCAACTACCTCTACGTCAAGCGCAACTATCCCCAAAAGCTAGCTGCCCACGTCCCCGAGTTTGCCAAGCGCATCGTCAGCCAGTACAAACTGCCCGACTAGCTCAGGAATAAAATTCCTGGGCGGTCTGTGCCCAGCATCGGTCATCCATAAACTCCCCTGGCCCGAAAAACGGGATACTGCGATCGCCCCCAGGGCCGGTCTTTGACCATCGCCGCATCCCGTCCAGGCCATGACCCTGGGCGCGAACTACGCCACGCAATAGCCCCCCGCCAGCCAGCGCTGGAGTTCCGCTGGAGCCTGGGCCTGGGCCAGCAGGGTCTTAAGCCGTTCCCCGTCCAGCACCTCGGTTTCTAGCAACGTCTGGGTGGCCGACTCCAGCAGCCCCCGGTTCAGCCGCAAAATCTCCAGCGCCAGGTTGCGAGCATCATCCAGCAGTTGCTTGACCTCGCGATCGATCTCGGTGGCTACGCCAGGGCTGGTGGTGCGACGGTCACTGCCCCCGTCTAAAAACTGGGCCGAGGCTTTGGCAAAGGCCACCGGGCCCAGGCTGGCGCTCATGCCGTACTGAGTCACCGCCCGCTCAGCCAGATCCGTGGCCTTCTGAATGTCGTCGCTGGCCCCCGTCGAGACCTTGCCAAACACCACTTCTTCGGCGGCACGGCCCCCCAGCAGGGTTGCCAGCTGGCCGCGCAGTTCATCTTCGAGCATCAAAAAGCGATCGCTCTCCGGCATTTGCAAGGTATAGCCCAGGGCCCCCAGACCCCGAGGCACAATCGAGATTTTGGTCACCCGGTTACTGCCGGGCATGAGTGACCCCACCAGGGCATGGCCAACTTCGTGGTAGGCCACCGTCTGTCGCTCCACCGGGGTCAGCACGCGCGATCGCTTCTCTAGCCCGGCGATCACCCGCTCAATGGCTTCCATAAAGTCGGCCATCAGCACGGCCTGGCGGTTGTGGCGGGCGGCCATCAGCGCCGCCTCGTTGACCAGGTTGGCCAGGTCAGCCCCCGCAAAGCCAGCGGTTTGAGCCGCAATCTCGGCCAAATTCACGTCTTCGCCCAGGGCCACGGCGCGGCCATGCACCTGCAAAATCTCCAGCCGACCGCTCTTGTCGGGGCGATCGACCAGCACCTGGCGATCGAAGCGGCCGGGGCGGCGCAGGGCCGGGTCGAGGGTCTCGGGCCGGTTGGTGGCCGCAATCACAATCACGCCGTTGGTGCCGTCAAAGCCATCCATTTCGGTCAGCAGTTGGTTCAGGGTTTGCTCCCGCTCGTCGTTGCCGCCCACGGGGTTGCCGCCACGGGTTTTACCTACCGCGTCGAGCTCGTCAATAAAGACAATGCATGGGGCCTGCTTTTTGGCCCGGCTAAACAGGTCGCGCACCCGTGAGGCTCCTACCCCCACAAACATCTCCACAAACTCCGAGCCGGCCATGCTCAAGAAGGGCACCCCGGCTTCGCCCGCCACAGCCTTGGCCAGCAGGGTCTTGCCGGTGCCCGGAGGCCCCACCAGCAGCACCCCCTTCGGCAGTTTGGCCCCCAGCTGACGGTACTTGTCGCCGTTGGCTAGAAAGTCGACCACCTCCTGTAGTTCTTGCTTGGCTTCGTCTACTCCGGCCACATCGGCAAAGGTGACGCCAGTTTTGCTTTTGCCGTAGGTGCGGGCTTTGCTTTTGCCCATGCCCACGGCTGTGCCCGCGCCCGCACGGCTAACCTTAGCGGCCAGGGCCAGGCTGCCCACCAGCAGCCCCGAAGAAATAATCAGCCCGGCAATGCTGGCCGGGGGCAGGGGTTCAGGGGCGATGGTGACGCTGATGCCCTGGCGTTTGAGCGTACTCACCACCTCGTCGGTGGAGCCCACGGGCCGGGTGGTGTAGCGGTGGTGGCCAAACTCGGGCTTGAGGGTGTAGTCGATGCGATCGCGCCCCAGACTCACCCGCTGCACCTGGGCATGGTTAACCTGCTCCACAAAGGTGCTGTAGGCCGACTGCAAAGGGGTTTTCGTGTTCATGGGGCAAATCCTATAGGGTCAACTGAAGGGGCAATCCATCGGGAAATGCTCCCCGCCGATCGCTCACTCCCCTGATTCTGCGGTACCTGCCGCCCCCCTCCCAGAGGGGAAAACGCCCCAATCCAGCAGGGTTTCCCGCAGGGCAAAAGGCCCTCTATACGGTGCTTACGACCTTTCTAAGGGTTTTCCGCCCTGCCTCGGCTGTGCCCCCCGGAGTTTGGGGTTGAGAGGGTTAATTGTTTGGACGTCCATAACCCCGGCATTGGCCCTGCTACCCAACACAAATTTCCCACGGCGGAGACGAGGGCCAACCCATCGGTTCGCCCCTATGGCATGGCGATTATCCGAGAATCAATGGCATCCACAAATCCCATCTAAACGATAAAACCCCGTAGGGGCAGGCCCACGTGTCTGCCCTAACCCCGGCATTGGATAGGCTACCCAACACAAATTTCCCACGGCGGGGACGGCGGCCAACCCATGAGTTCGCCCCCATAATCCTCTCTGGAGGATTTCTGCTTTGAGCCTTGGACTAAACGTCCAAGGCTCAGCGACAAGTCAAGGCTATCGGTCTTCCAACGCGCTCCACCTTACCAGGGAACCTCCTACCCCACCGGGATCTCAGCTTCAGTAGAGATCCCCTATAATTGCGTATTGGTTGCCCTAGCAGGTCAAAAAGTTACCCAAATTCGATCAAGTACCGAACAACTACTCAGTACACAATATGAAGTTTTCACTAAGATAGAAACCTAATGGTGCACACCCCCAAAGCTATCTATCTGTTTCCCCCAATCCTAGGAGAGCGTTACAGCCTAGGTAGCCTTCATCTCAAGTTAGTCCAAGGACTTTCCAGGCGTGATCGCTTGGCTACAGTAGCTGGGTATTTTAGAGATCAATGCAGCTTGCTTCGGTAGAAGCCCCCTTGACTCCCATCGGCCAATCATTGATCTGGTCCATGCCGCACCCACGATTTAGTTCCACCCACTACCCTTTGGCCTAGGGCTCGTTTAAATAGACTGCTCCCGTAAGGCTAATGCCCCCACTCTGGTCCTAAAAGCGCCCTGCCCCACGCGAGTTTATAGATTCTGTAATTTGGCATATCGGTCTTAGAAACATGCGTCTTCATCTCCTGCAAAAGGTTCTGCGGCTTCCCCAAGCGGCCCTCAAGCGAGCGGTAACTGGTTTACTGCAATTGGTGCTATTGGTCAACCGACCGGCCCGTTTAGCCCGGTCGGGTTTTGTGTTGCCCACCACCGTGTTGCTGGTGCTCATGGTGGTGCTGACGGCCACGGCGCTGACCTATCGCTCGTTTACCCGCAGCGACATGGCCATCTCTCAGCGAGAGCAGCAGGTGATCTCAAACGCGGCTACCCCGGCCATCGACCGGGCCAAGGCCAAGCTCGAATTTTTGTTTCAGACCGATCAGCGCTTTCCGAGTGGGTTGCCCGCCAGCGATATCTTGGCCGATTTATTGCTGGTCAGCAGCACCAATGCCGGTTTTACCGGCCGGGTTAGTCCCCTGGCTGGGGCCAATGATCCCTACACCTTGCCCGATGAAACCCGCATTGATATCAACCGCGACGGCAAGTTAGACAACGCCTGGTCGTTTAAAGCAGACATTGATGGTAAAGACGGTGTCGGTGCCAGCGAACTGATTGTTTACTCCATTTTGGTCGACGACCAGGCTACTAGACTCGACCCAACCAACACGTCAGCTAGCTCAAAAAAAGTAGACGGGCTAGTTGACCAGGCCAAAGCCGATTCCCTAGTTACCCGCACCGGTCCTCTGGCCGTTACCCAAGCCACATCCTCCTGTGCCGGGGCGGTGGCCGAGGGGGGCTGGCAGGTAGTACAGCAGGGCAACAACTCAACCCTGCAAAAGAATTTTCAGGTCAATGCCTTTGTGGCCAACGCCAACAATGTCAACCGCACCTTTGAAACCCTAGAGTTTCAGCAGTCTCGTTCGGCGGCTCGGGCCAACAAGTGGGGGGCCTGGTTCCGCTATGACCTCGAGGTTACCCCCGGCCCAGACTTTAACTGGAACGGGGCCATGCACACCGATGGCAATTTTCTCACCTTTGCCCCCAGCGGCAATGGCGCCAATGAAGCCCTGCGATCGCACATGGTCAGCTCCCACAACTCCTGCCTCTACAGCCAAGAGGCTTCCGAGATCTCGGTGTCTGAGGTCGATCTAGATGGCGATGGCGTCGCCACCCCTGGCAAGGTGGTATCTGTCAACGGCATTGACACCCCAGAGTTCCAGGGCCAGGCGATTAGGGGCAGCCTGCTCACCGATAACACCACCAGTAATGGCGAATCGACCATTCACGTTTGGGATGGGGCCAACGTTCAGGCGATTATTGACCGCACCCTCACCAATACCAACGACTCGGTGAGAGCCAACGCCAACAACAACGAC
>JAIXUR010000497.1 GCA_027483425.1 Cyanobacteriota bacterium
CCCCCGGGCCCTTCTCCTCCCCTAACCCACCCTACTCCTCTCCGCTCCCCCCGGAGGTTTGGGTGGCACCCTTACCTCTACGAAGAGCCGGTCTTGGTCGTGCCTGATTACAGGCGGGGTTCCAGGTGTCCCTGGGGAACTGGGGGAAGGTGTTCGGGAGCGTGTGGGCGACGGACTCAACGTCGACAAGCTGCTGCGTCGTCGAGGAGGCATATCACGGGGTGGTACAGGCCGCGCAGCGAAGGGGCTCGGAAGGAAATCTGGGTCCGGGCTCGAGTCACGGCGCGATGTTCGCCGCCGGCCACTTGGTGATCCGGGACTAGAAGGTGATGTCGGTGGACTCTGGGACACTGCGCGGTTGCGCTTAGTACGGGTTGGAGGAGTGGTGGACCGGTTTACAGGGGGAGGTACGGGGGGGGGGACAGCTGCTACAAGTGCCTGCACAGGTTGCACAGAGACTGGGGCACTTGCAGCAGCTTCAGGGACTGTGGGTACGGTAAATGTGCGATGGAAAAGGCAAACATGCCCGGCCCCGAAGACTTGCTTAAGCAGCAGCGCGCTACAACGACGGCAGCGCTGATCATCTACCCAGCCCTGCTGGTCATGGAATACCCATTCGGGTCGTGTGTGACCAGCTGGAACTGGGTGGGTAAAACTGACATCAGGAACACCAGCAAGCTGGCGAGTCAGGACAAAGCCGATCACGCCGCCGTCAGTTACGTAACGTATCTGACCGGCGGTACTAATATTTTTAACCGGCCCGACTTTGTCCAAACCGCCGAGTTTCTGGTAAAACTCAGTGGTTATTCGCTGAATGTCTATTTTAGCCTGTGGGATACACGAGGTATTCCTCACAGTTCCCTCGATCAGGCGCTGCAGTTCATCGTCGGACACCGGGTACTGGTTCTGGATCTCGGCACGGTGCATCAGAGGCTTCACAGCACCACCATGCGAGTCACAAAGTGACCAGGCATGGTGGGGGCACATCATGATCGCTTCGATCTCGATATTATACGTGCGCTGCATGTGTGCCTCGATGATACAAGAGTACCGAGACAAGAAGGGTTCCCCGTTGTCACTAACGCGGTACAGCTTAGCAAAACGCGGGGCCTGGGCAGTGCGCATGTCGGGTGACTCGAGGAAAGCCTTGTAGGCTTGATAGAGGAAGAAGTGGTTGTGGGCGTTGGAGGCCTTGTCATCACAGGGAATGTCTATGTATTTGGTTTGGGTTACTCCGTCCTCGCGCCAATGCAGTGTGACCACCAGGTCCTCACACTTCGTCTGCCCGTGATACCATCCAACGAAGTCCATGAAGCACAAGGCTTCGTTGGATTGCAAAGAATCACGCAGGCGCTGGATGTACGCCCGCTGGTGATCTTTGCGCCGGCGGTGATCGACCACTCTCGCTAACCGTGACTCCAGCGCCTGACGTTCCTTAAGGAATTCAGCAGCCTCATCGGGGTCATCGGTGGCGGCTGCTGCATCCTTAAGGAACTTCACGCGCTTCTCAGCCGGCCCGCTGTCACAATAGGGACAAAACTTCGGCTGTGTCACGCGGACCAGATTACATTCCTTCATGAGGCGATAAAAAAAAGTCTTTTGACTCCGGGGGTTGCCTAAAATCCTACCTCCTTCGGCTGCGCGGCGTCGGATCTCCTCGAACGACTCAACATACTTGTCATAAAGTTGTTGATTCGTGTCCACCGTGTAACAAGTCTGGGCCTTTTGCCCAGACTTGTACTCGAAAAAGTTTTTCATGGTGGACACGGTGACACTTGTCTCATCCGCGGACACACGCTCCCTACCTGCCTCCTCCCGGCATTCCGTGAAAAGGGGACGTTGCATGAACACCTCAACCGGCTCCTCGAAGGCCCTGAAAAACGACCTCTCGGTTAACTGGGGGGCTAGTTTCTGGGCAAGGGTGAAGGGTAAACCCTCAAAAAGGCTCCTGATCAGAGCACGCTTGTGTAAGCTCCGGCCAGGGAGCTTAGTGAAGAGCAGTCTGGTGACATTAGCACACAGTGCCTCCAGCGCCAAGGTGCGCTGGAGGTCACTGGGCTCCATGGCCTACGCCATCAACTGGCACGTTGTGACCGAACGCCAACCAGATAGCTTTCAACTTCAAAGTGTTAGATAATCTTACATGAGGGTGTAAGGTAATATTCACACTGTGATATTCACCCCACCCTTGCAGGGTTTACCCCCAAAATAACGAGCAAAGGCGGGTGAAAAAACTTGACAAAACTGACGCAGGTCAAGGGTCATAACTCAGTCAAATCTTATTATTTTTACACGCCTCTTTCACCATTGAGCGAGCAACATCATCCCTCGTCGATAGAGCTGGTCCTAGTGATGTGGGGAGGATGTATACATCATCTGGTTCTAACCAGATGTATATTCCTTGATACCAGATCATAAGGAGATATATAAGTAACATAATAAGATGTGACATTATCAATAGATTTAATTTTCCTACATGTATATGAAGGAATCACATTGTAATAATGTGTTTTGACTTGGGGGTGAATTTTGTGATGTCAAAGACATCACAAAATGTGCACCAAAGTCAAAAAACATTATTACAACGTGATTCCTTCAGCAATAACCTTCTAATGTGATTATATGATGTTTTATGAATGTAGACATATATAGACATATGGTAGAAAATAATGTGGTAAAAGGGTAAAATTTTACATGACTACCACATTATTTCTAGGTAGTAAAGTAATATATATGATGATACCATTCATCATACAATACTATTAGAAGCTTGTTGGTGAAGGAATCACGTTATTGATTTTTGACTTCGGTGGACTTTCTACAG
>JAIXUR010000280.1 GCA_027483425.1 Cyanobacteriota bacterium
ATTATGTGCGGCTCTCACCAGGCCACCATCGAGCAGGTGCGCCAGGTGTTTCACATTCTCTGGCGGGCCGATCTCGATCCCAGCGACCTGCGTTGCCCCATCCCCGAAGGCAAAAAAAGCCCCCTTGAACACAACTGCTCGGGCAAGCATGCGGGCATGCTGACCATCTGTCAACAGCGCAACTGGCCGTTAGAGAGCTATCTAGACCGCAACCATCCGGTCCAAAAACTCATTTTGGCGCGCGTCTCCGAGCTGTTGGGCATGCCCCCCGACGAATTTATCTGCGCCCACGATGACTGCGGTGCCCCCACCTACTATATGCAGCTCAGTCAGATGGCCACGCTGTTTGCCATGCTCTCCTCCGGCAGCAGCCTGGATATGGAGCGCATTGTGCGAGCCATGACCAGCCACCCCGACATGGTCGGAGGCCCCGATGCCTTCGACACGACGCTGATGACCGTGACGAACGGGGCCCTGGTGAGCAAGTCCGGGGCCGAGGGCATTCAGTGCATTGGTCGGGTCGGCGAGGGGCTGGGCCTGTCCATTAAGGTGATCGACGGGACTAGGCGAGCCAAATACGCCGCCGCTATCTTTAGCCTGCGCCAGCTGGGCTGGATTTCTCCCTCCATGGCCGACACCCTGGCTGAGACCTATATGAAACTTGGCGAGTTTAAGCGGCTAGATGTCGTCGGCGAATTACCTATGATGTACTAAATTGTTTTCCCGCTTGGGATCAGGCCCTTGCCTTTATTCTGGGTGACTACCGTGGACACAAAGCTGAAGGGGGATATTGCTGAGCAGGCCACCATTGTCCAAGCCTTGAAGCGAGGGTGGGGGGTCCTGAAGCCCATCGGCGATCGCCTACCCTACGACTTGGTATTTGACCTAGACGGTACTCTGCTCAAGATTCAGGTTAAAGCTGCGTGGCTGCACCAGTCCTCTGGCAACTACGTCGTAGATAACCGCCGTACTAAAACCAATCGACGCCACATGGTGCGTTCACCCTACCAGCTCACAGACTTTGATTTTGCGATCGCCTATATTGACGAGCTAGAGGTGTTCTACGTTTTTCCAGCGGAGGTGTTTATCAGCTACGGCAGCGAGATTCATCTGGTCGAGGCCCCCAAACGTCAACGCCAGCCTCGATCCTCAGCCTATCGACAACGGTGGGATTTGCTTCAAGCGCTTCCCCTCAACCTCAATCAACCTATCCCAGAAGAAAATTCTCTTAAAATCCTGTAGTCGTAAACTGTTTTACGCTATACTGATCAAGTCGACGACGCGGGGTAGAGCAGTCTGGTAGCTCGTCGGGCTCAAAGGTTTAGTTCAGCTAAGTGCTTAAGAGCTGAGTTAAGCAGGGCACCATAGGTGGAAACGCCCATGGGTATATCTGTCAAAGTCGGGGAAACCTTTAGCACGGTAATCCCGAGCCAAGCCTAGGAAACTGGGAAGGTGTAGAGACTGGATGGCAGACACCCTAACGTAAAGTCGAGGGTGAAGGGACAGTCCAGACCATCAAACGGCCCACTGAGGTGGGTTAGGCAGTGAAAACTGTAGTGGTATGCATAACCCGAAGGTCCATGGTTCAAATCCATGCCCCGCCACCAAAACAGCAAAAGGGCTTCTAGAGTTTTCTAGAAGCCCTTTTGTTTGACCAATCTTGGCCAACGTCCCCCCAATGGGCGATATTGCATAAGCAATAGTGACTTCTGTTGAACCCCATAGAGGCCAGCACCCATGGCTCAGCCCAAAATTATTGTCTTAGACGACGACCCCACCGGTTCTCAAACGGTGCACAGCTGTCTGCTGCTGCTGCAGTGGGATGTCGATACCCTGCGCCTAGGGCTGCAAGATAGTTCGCCCATTTTCTTTGTGCTGACCAACACTCGCGCCCTCACCGCCGCGGCCGCTGAAGCGGTGACCCGAGCGGTGTGCCAAAACTTGAAGCAGGCGATCGCCCTCGAAGGCATCCAGGATTTCCTTGTGGTCAGTCGCTCTGACTCGACCCTGCGGGGCCATTATCCGGTGGAGACCGATGCGATCGCAGACGAACTTGGCCCCTTTGACGCCCACTTTCTCGTGCCCGCCTTTTTTGAGGGGGGCCGCCTTACCCGCGACAGTATCCACTACCTGATGGTTAACGGCGTACCCACCCCGGTCCACGAAACCGAATTTGCCCAGGATTCTGTCTTTGGCTACAGCACCAGCTACCTGCCCGACTACGTGGCCGAAAAAACCGCTGGCCGCATCCCAGCCCAGGCGGTCGAACGATTCACCCTTGCCGATATTCGCGCGGGGTCTCTAGAACGACTGATGGCGCTAGAGAACAATGTCTGCTGCGCCGTCGATGGCGAAACCCAGGCCGACCTCAACCAGTTTGCCCAGGATTTGCTGACCGCTGCCGCCCTGGGCAAGCGCTTTCTATTGCGCAGTGCCGCCAGCGTGCTGACCGCCCTGGCGGCACTGCCCCCCCAGCCCATCGATGCCAGCCGCATGGGCACCTACGTGCGCGGCGGGGTGCCGGGGGCGATCATCGTGGGATCCCACGTCAAGAAGACCACCCAGCAGCTAGAGCAGCTATTGCTGGAGCCAGGGGTCACGGCTATTGAGGTGGATGTGGCGGCGCTGCGCGATGGCGGCCCAGCGGCCCACAGCACCGTGCTGGCTGACCTGCTTCAGCGGGTGAAGGTGGCCCATGGCGAGGGCCAGGTGCCGGTGGTCTACACCAGCCGCGACGAACTCACCTTCGACACGGTGCAGGCCCGCCTCGATTTTGGCGTCGAGGTCTCATCGCTGCTGATGGATGTAATTCGGGGCCTGCCCGCCGACATCGGCTTTTTGATCAGCAAAGGGGGCATCACCTCCAACGACACCCTGAGCACGGGGCTGGTGCTACGGACGGCTCGGTTGCTGGGTCAGATCTTACCGGGGGTCTCTGCGGTGCGCACCCCCGCTGACCACCCCCAGTTCCCGGATCTGCCGGTGGTGGTGTTCCCCGGCAACGTGGGGGATGAGGCGGCCTTGGCGATCGCCTATCGTCGATTGATGGGGATCTTGAATGATGGCGACCAGCCATAGCTCAGGTGGCTTTGGGGAACCCAAATACCGCTAGCTAGGGGCGCAGGGCCTGCGCCCTTGGGAGTATCTTCTTCCCTACAAACCGCCTAGCGCGTCGCTTCCTTGCGATCTTCCCGCAGGTCTTCGATCAGCTGGGCCAGCTGATCGCTACTGGTGTGATACACCTCGTTGCAAAAGTGACAGATCGCTTCAGCCCCGTTATCGGTTTCGATCATATCCTGCAGCTCTTCTTCACCCAGCATTTTGAGTGCCCCCAGCATGCGATCGAAAGAACAGGGGCAGGAAAACTGCACCATCTGGGTTTCGGGCAAAATCTCCAGACCCAGATCGCCCACCAGATCGGCAAAAATTTGCGGCAGGGTTTTGTTGGCCTGCAGCAGGGGCGTAAACCCAGTCAGGGCGGCTAGGCGGCTTTCGATCAGGGTCACCATTTCGGTATCTTCGGCGGCGCGGGGCAAAATTTGCAGCAGCAGCCCCCCAGCCGCCTCGACCCCGTTGGCCCCCACAAACACCCCCAGCATCAAGGCTGAGGGTGTTTGCTCCGAGGTGGCCAAGTAGTGGGTGAGGTCATCGCCAATTTCCCCCGAGACCAGCTCTACGGTGCTTGAGTAGGGGTAGCCGTAGCCCATGTCGCGCACCACGTAGACATAGCCCTGGCGACCCACGGCCGCACCGACATCGAGCTTACCCTGGGCATTGGGGGGCAGTTCCACAGCGGGGTTATCCACATAGCCTCGGGCCGTGCCATCGGTACCGGCATCGACCAAAATGCCCCCCAGGGGGCCATCGCCCCGCACGCGAATGTTAACCCGGCCCTGGGCCTGCTTCATACTGGAGGCCAGCAGTAACCCAGCCGCCACAGTGCGGCCCAGCGCCGCCGTGGCCACGTAGGACAGGTTGTGGCGCTGCCTGGCTACCTCAGTGAGTTTAGTGGTGATTACCCCTACTACCCGGATGCCGCCATCGGCGGCGGTAGCTCGAATGAGTTGGTCTACCATCGGCTGCCCCAGTCTTCCCTTAATATTGCTTAGTAATTATTGTAGAAGGTTTGGGGTATGCAGGTTTGGGGTGGTTTACCTACCCTGGGGCTGGGGCTGAGTTGCGCTCCCAGGCCCCTGTTTCCCTGGGTTTCTTTTGCCATACTGGAAAGAGTTGTTTGCGGGCACATCACCACCCTATGCTAGGCACCTTTCAGCGCAGTCACCTCCGCATCGAAGTCGAAGCCACCCAGGGGCAGATTCAGGCCAGTTTGATGCAGCCCAGCAAATTTTGCCAATGGCTCTGGCCCCAGCGATTTAGCCAGGGGCTACCCAACGAACTCCACAGCAGCCTGAGCTTTAATAGCTACCTGGGGCCCATCGAAATTCACCATGAGGTGAAGCAGGTCAACGACCACAGTCTACATATGGTGCTGTCTGGCGGCATCGATGGTTACCACCAGTGGGACTGGGGCGACCAATGGGTACAGTCGCGTTTAGAGGGTATATCGCCCCTCCCCCTCAACCTGGGCCAGAGCCTGGCGATGTTTCGGCTTAGGCAGTATTTGCAGCCGCCTAAGCCGTAGTTCTAGCTCTGAGGCTGACGGGACTGATTAGGGATAAGGCACCTGCCCCAGCACCAGCACCAGCTCATCTAAAAACTGACTCTGGGCTTTGATAATGCGCTGCTTGGCCTCTTCCAGCGGAAACCAGGCGGCCTGGTCAACCTCTGGGAACTCTCGCAGCACTCCAGAGTTGGGCGGCCACTCGAGCTCAAAGGTATTGCTGTGCAGGCTGGTGGGGTTAAAGTTGCCCTCAAAGGCCCAGGCAAACACCAGTTTGCCCCCGGCCTGGCGCACCGGCCGCAGGGGGAGAAAGTTGCCGCTGGGGGCCAGCCCGGTTTCTTCCCAAAATTCTCGCTTGGCGGCCTCAAAGGTGTCTTCCCCTGGGGCAATTTCGCCCTTGGGAATAGTCCAGGCTTGCCAGCGGCGGTTAGCCCAGTAGGGGCCGCCGGAGTGCACCAACAGCACCTCCAGGTGGCTATCCTGGGTTCTATACATGAGTAGGCCCGCGCTTTTTTTAGCCATGGCAGCGATCGCACCCTTCCCCGACCCATCGAGCTAGGACGGAGTACACCGTCCTTAAAGCGTTAGTCTTCACAACCCTAGCCCAGCCCCCTGTTGCGACCTGCGACCACCCAACTATATCGGGCCTGGGTTAGCTCGATGCCGTCCAGGCTAGAGTGCCCGTCATGGGCTAACTTAACCCAGTTTGCCCCAACCTAGCCCAGCCTTCCCCACGGTCAACCCAGCCAAAGAGATTCTGGAAAAACCTGCCAGGTTCCTTGCCCTTGGCCTAGCATACCTGTAGTACAGCCTCAGCGAACAAAGACAAGCTCAGGTTCTAGCGTTTGCCAAAATTTACCATGCCCTACCAATGCGATCTTGGCCCCGGCCAAAGGATATATCTGGATAATTCCGGTAACACCACCCAAATCACCCTAGCCAGCGGTGGCCCAGGGCAGCAGCAACAGTCTAGTACTCAGGTGCAAACCGGCACCTGGACTGAGGCTCCCCAGGTGGCGAGGGTCGCCAGCGGTGTCTTAATTCGCTGCGTGACGGCCCAGGGTACATTCCTATGGCAGGTGCAGGGCATGCAGATTGGAGCCGTTGCCGCCCCCGCCTGGCCCACCGATCGCGGCGTTCCCATGCAGCCGGTAGGTGCCATTCCCACTGCGCCCATGCCGCCTATGGCACCCATGGCACCCATGGCACCCATGGCACCTATGCCGCCGATGCAAATGGGTGATATGCACCTGTCAGCCAACCCCATGACCATGACCATGGGTAATATGACTCTGAGTATGGGTAATGCCGCCACACCCAGCTCGGCCCCTGACACCCCCCGGTTCTGTACCCAGTGCGGGGCGGCGGTGGCTGTGGGCGATCGCTACTGTGGCCACTGCGGTCATACCCTCGGCTAAGACAGGCGCGCGCGTCGCCTAATCACCCCTTAGCGGCCAACCCTAAAAAACAAAAAAATCGGAGGATAGTATCCTCCGATCAGACAAACAGCGATGTAGCCAGGCAACTTCTGGAAAAGAGTTTCCCCAAGGGTGGGCAGTGCTCACCCTACAGCGACTACAGTCGCTAGATTAAAACTGAGATCTTCTTTCCTAGAAATATGGAATATACCCACCCAGCTAACACGGCTCCCAAAATCGGAGCTACCCAAAACAACCATAGCTGGCCAAGCAGCGGGCTACTCACCAATAGAGCCGGGCCGGTGCTCTGAGCGGGGTTAACGGAGGTGTTGGTCACCGGAAAGCTAATTAGGTGAATCAAACCAATCGGCACCGCGCTTGGCGCGAGCCGCCTTTTCGCTTTCGGCCGCAAAGAAGGTGGCATATACCCACCCAGCTAGCACGGCTCCTAGAATCGGAGCCACCCAAAACAGCCATAGCTGACCAAACAGCGGGCCACCCACAAATAGAGCCGGGCCGGTACTCCGGGCAGGGTTAACCGAGGTATTGGTCACCGGAATACTGATCAGGTGAATCAGAGTCAGCCCCAAACCAATCGCTACCGGAGCTAGACCCACCGGCGCGCGAAAGTCAGTGGCACCGAGAATGATCATCAAGAAGAAGAAGGTCATCACCACTTCGCAGATCAGGCAGGCCAAGAGGCTAAATCCGCCCGGCGAATGGGCCCCAAAACCATTGGTAGCCAGGGGATTACCCATGGATGGATCAATGGCAAAATCGGGCTGACCGCTGGCAATGATATAGACAATGCCCGCACCCATGACCGCACCCAGCACCTGGGCCACAATGTAGGGCAACAGTTCGCCACCGGGGAAGCGCCCCGCCGCCCACAGCCCAAAGGACACCGCCGGGTTTAAGTGACAGCCAGAGATGTGGCCAATGGCATAGGCCATGGTCAGCACCGTCAGACCAAAGGCTAACGCTACACCCACAAAACCAATGCCCAGGTTAACGGCACCGCTACCATCTAAAAACATGGCTGCCAGAACGGCACTGCCGCAGCCGCCCAGCACCAGCCACAAGGTTCCTAAAAACTCAGCCAAACAACGGGTTGTTATAGGCATCGCCAACCACTCCTACCTATTACTTCAGGAAATCATCGGTATTGCCTGATACAGACTAATGTCAATATCTAGGCCAAATAAGAACAATACCTCAAGACTATAAAAGTTTGATAAGCCCAGGGCTACCAAACGCTAATTTATCGGTTCACCCCCCCGGTTCCCACAGCCTGCTACCCTGGGAGAGGTTCAATCTCGTTTACGGCCAAAGGCCACCTAGAAGTACCAACCGTTTGCTTTGCTGCGTATTTGGGTGATTAGGAAACAGGGCTCACTATGGGAATGCAAGTCTGGCCAGGTCGCCCCCATCCCCTAGGTGCCACCTGGGATGGCGCGGGCACACACTTTGCTCTGTTTTCAGAAAATGCGACGGCGGTTGATCTCTGCCTATTTGACCAAGAAGGGCAGGAAACCCGCCTTCCCCTGACCGATGTCGAGAACTATGTCTGGCATGGCTACTTGCCAGAGGTCGGCCCAGGGCAGCGCTATGGTTACCGCGTCCATGGGCCCTACGATCCTAAGCGTGGGCAGCGGTTTAATCCTCACAAACTGCTGATCGATCCCTACGCCCTGGCCCTAGACGGCGATGTCCAGTTTGATCCGGCTATTTTTAGCTACGACATGGGTGCCACCGACGATCTCGAAAACCTCGACTTGTCCCTCTCTGAGGTCGATAGCGCCCCTTTTATGCCCAAGTCGATTGTCGTCGACCCCACCTTTGACTGGGAGGGCGATCGCCCCCTCGACACCCCCTGGCACCGCACGATCATCTACGAAACCCACGTTAAGGGCTTAACCCAGTGCCACCCCCAGGTGCCTGAAGCGTTGCGGGGTACCTATGCGGGGCTAGGCCACCCAGCCGTTATCGACCATCTCACTCGCCTGGGCATTACGGCCGTAGAGCTGTTGCCCGTCCACCACTTCCACGCCTACCCAGGGCACCTGGCTAACACCGGGCTGCGCAACTACTGGGGCTACGACTCGCTCAACTACTTTGCCCCCTACGGTGGCTACAGCAGCGCCGGGCAGAGCGGTAACCAGGTCAACGAATTTAAGCAGATGGTTAAAGCCCTGCACCGGGCGGGCATCGAAGTCATTTTGGATGTGGTCTATAACCACACCGGCGAAGGGAGCCATCTGGGCCCTACCCTAAGCTTGCGGGGCATCGACAACGCCGCCTACTACCGCCTGGTTGAAAATGTCCCCCGCTACTACATGGATTTCACCGGCTGTGGCAACTCCCTCAACGTGCGACACCCCCAAATTCTTAAACTGATTATGGATAGCCTGCGCTACTGGGTGCAGGAGATGCACGTCGATGGCTTTCGCTTCGACCTGGCCTCAGCCCTAGCGCGAGAGCTCTATGAAGTAGACAGCCTGGCCGCTTTTTTTGACATCATCCACCAGGACCCAGTGCTCTCTACCATTAAACTAATCGCTGAACCCTGGGATTTAGGCGAAGGCGGCTACCAGGTGGGCAACTTTCCGCTGCTGTGGTCAGAGTGGAACGGAAAATATCGCGACTCCCTCCGTGACTTCTGGCGCAACCACGACTGCCGCCTGGGCGAGTTTGCGTTTCGCCTGACCGGCAGTTCTGATCTGTACCAGGCCAACGGCAAGCGCCCCCACGCCAGCATTAACTTTATTACCTGCCACGACGGCTTTACCCTGCGGGATCTGGTCAGCTACAACGAAAAGCACAACCTGGCTAACCACGAAAATAACCGCGATGGCGAAAGCTACAACCGTTCGTGGGACTGCGGGGCCGAGGGCGAAACCGACGACCCCAAAATTCTAGCCCTGCGGCAAAAGCAGCAGCGCAACCTGCTGACGACCCTGCTGCTCTCCCAGGGGGTACCCATGGTACTGGGGGGAGATGAGATCGGCCGTACTCAGCAGGGCAACAACAACACCTACTGCCAAGATAGCCCCCTGTCCTGGTTTGATTGGACGCTCAGCCAGTCTAGCCAGGCCCTGTTGACCTTCACGTGCAATCTGATTCAGCTACGGCAAGATCATCCCACCTTTGCCCGCCGTCACTGGTTTCAGGGACGAGAAATTCATGGCTCTGGGGTACATGACATTGGCTGGTATAACCCCGACGGCAGCGCCATTAGCAATAACCAGTGGCACGATGGATCGGCCAAGGCCATTGCCGTTTTTCTGAATGGCGCAGAGCTGACCGGCTTTGAGGCCCCCGGTCAGCGCCTGGTGGACGATAGTTTTCTGCTCTTTTTCAACGCCCAGGCCGATCCCCAAACATTTCAAATTCCGACTTTAGTCCAAACAGAACCCTGGTCCATGGTGCTCGATACCGACAAGCCCGCCGGATTCGTCAAAGACAAGCATCTCTATCGCCTAGGGGAGGCGATCGCCGTGGCTGACTTTTCTCTCGTCGTGCTGACCAGCCCCCGTACCCCCCCAGCGCAAACCTAGGCTATGCTCACCTATGAACGCATCTACGCCGTAGTCCGCCAGATTCCCCGAGGGCAGGTCGCCACCTATGGACAGGTCGCCGAGTTGGCTGGCCTGGTGGGTAAACCTCGCCTGGTGGGTTACGCCCTCTATCGGGTCGACATGACCTCCGATGTGCCCTGGCACCGGGTGATTAATGCCAAGGGAGAGATCTCGCAGTCGCCCCTGCGCTATGGCAATGACTATAGGCAGCGATCCCTGCTCGAAGACGAAGGTATCGCATTTGACCAGGGGGGTCGCCTTGATCTCGGTCAATACAGATGGCGCCCACCCGATACTGTAATCGAGCAGGCGCTAGCTGTCTTGAGAGAAACCTTAGACGAAGAACCCTAGTCCACAGCCACGGGCACTTCTTCGACCGCGTCCTCTAGAACGTCCTCGGCTACGGCCTCCACAACCTCCTCGGCTGTGTAGTCATCATCGGGCTCATCCACCAGTTCGCCAGCCTGTTCAGCAGCCTGGCGACGCATGGCTTCCCGGTACTTGGCGGCCATTTCTTCGGCTTTGTCGTACACCAAGTCAGGATTTTTCACCATGTCGCCGGGCTCGGGCTCAAGCTGCTTAGTCGACAGCGAGATCCGACCGCGCTCCGCATCCAGGTCAATGATCATGACCTTGATTTCGTCGTTAACATTGAGCACGCTATGGGGCGTGTCAATGTGGTCGTGGGAGATCTCGGAGATGTGGAGCAGACCACTGACACCGCCGATGTCGATAAAGGCACCGTAGGGCTTCAGGCCACGCACCGCACCCAGCACCACTTCGCCCACCTGAAGGCCGTTCATCTTGCGCTCAACCAGGGCGCGACGATGGCTCAATACCAGGCGATTGCGCTCTTCATCGACTTCTAGAAACTTCAGGGGCAGATCTTCGCCCACCAAATCTTCCTTGGGCTTGCGGGTGCTGATGTGAGAGCCGGGAATAAAGCCCCGTAGCCCCTCAATACGCACCAGAGCACCACCCCGGTTAGTGGCAAACACACCAGAACGTACCGTGGCATCTTCTTGCTGAAGTTGACGCACCCGCTCCCAAGCGCGCATGTACTCAATGCGACGGATGGAGAGGGTCAGCTGCCCATCTTCATTTTCGTCGGTCAGAATAAAGAACTCGCGGGTTTCGTTGGAACGCAGCACCTCTTCAGGGTTGTCGACTCGGTTGATCGACATCTCCTGGATAGGCAAATAGGCAGCGGTTTTAGCACCAATATCAATCAGGGCACCTCTAGGCTCAAGACTAAACACGGTTCCAGAAACAGTATCGCCTGGGTTGAAGTGATAGTCGTACTGGTCTAGTAGCGCGGCAAAGTCTTCGTGTGTAAACCCGATGTCTATTTCCTTTACGTCCTGATTGAGCATGCTAGTGTTGTCCTATTATTTCTCCGTAATACTGCGGTTTCCGTGCAGACGTACAAAACAATCAACTCAGAGTGGCCGCCCAACCCCCACACGGTAGCGTGCTGGTATAGACAGCCCGATAAACCCACAGGATTAAGATTATAGCCGAAGTGACGGTGTTGTTGATCGTCAATCCCAGGATTGGAGTCTCAGGCCTAGGGTAAAGCGACAGCCTGGTTAGGCCGAAACGACGTAGGGAGAGGATTGGCCATTTTCGGTTCCGCTGGCAGGGCGATCGCCCTGGTCATTTTGCAGCTGGCTGAGGGTTTCGGCAAAGTCGCGAATGCCCTGAAACTGTCGATATACCGAGGCAAACCGCACAAAGGCCACCTCGTTCTTAGCCTCTAGCTTGGCCAGCACCATCTCGCCAATCTCGACGCTGGTCACCTCTCGAGTGGCGCGCTGCTGCAGTTCGGCCTCAATGTCATCGACGATGGATTCCATGGCCAACGATGATACCGGGGTTTTTTCACAGGCCCGGACAATGCCCCTTAGTACCTTAGATCGCTCAAACAGCTCGCGATCGTCGTTGCGCTTAATGACAGTAACGGGCACGTACTCAATGCGCTCGTAGGTGGTAAACCGTCTTTCACACCGCAGACACTCCCGCCGCCGTCGAATGCTGCGCCCTGCCTCCGCCGATCGCGACTCGAGTACTCGATTGTTCAAATGCTGGCAGAACGGGCAATGCATAGACACAGTCCCAGGGGGAGGAACGTTACCGCCGCCTCGATTTAGGATCGCAGGCGGTGGAAAAAATAAAGGCAAGCCTTCCCCTGTAGGAAAGGCTTGCCTCTATATTAATTAAATTGTTGGAAAACAGTCGAAATGAATCGAAAGTCTCGCCCAATTTACCTGCCCCCAAGCCCTAGTGGCTTAAAGGTGAGATGGCTGGCTCTAGTCTTTAGTAATGCGAGGGGGTTCGCGAAAGGCGATCGCAAAAAACAGCGTGCCGATGATGCAGGCAAAGATAAAGATGTAAGCGACAGCTTCCATGGGAAAAAAGGCTCCTACTCAACCGGGTTACTTTCAGTTTACAAGGATTTATCAGCAAAGTGCCCGACGGATAGAGTAAACCACGCAACCGCCGGGCACAGACCTAACTCAAGGGAGACTAAACGGTCTCTTCCTTACGGGTAGACGTATCGCCCACCTTTTGGAAGAAGCCCCACTCCACCTGCTCGGCAGATAGATCGGGGTCGACCCCAGCAAACACATCGCGGAACAGAGTGCGAGCCCCGTGCCAGATGTGGCCAAAGAAGAACAGCAGCGCAAATACCGCGTGGCCGTAGGTAAACCAGCCGCGAGTGCTAGTGCGGAAAACCCCGTCAGAGCCAAGGGTTTCGCGGTCGAACTCGAAGGGCTCACCCAGTTGAGCCTTACGGGCGTAGCGTTTCACCAGAGCCGGTTCAGTGATGGTCTGACCAGCCAAATCGCCACCGTAGAACGTAGCGGTGACCCCAGTCTGCTCAAAGCTGTACTTAGACTCAGCCCGGCGGAAAGGAATGTCGGCGCGGACAATACCGTCTTTGTCCACCAGCACCACGGGGAAGGTCTCAAAGAAGTTAGGTAGGCGGCGCACAAAGAGTTCGCGACCTTCCTTATCTTGGAAGACGGGGTGACCTAGCCAACCCTCGGCAATACCGTCACCCTGCACCATGGGACCAACCCGGAACAAACCACCCTTGGCAGGGCTGTTACCGACATAGTCGTAGAAGGCCAGCTTCTCGGGAATACTGGCGTAGGCATCAGCCAGGCTGGAGCCAGCATTGACCTCTCCCTGGACTCGGCGCTGAATTTCCTGTTTGAAGTAGTCACCGTCCCACTGGTAGCGGGTAGGCCCAAACAGCTCAATGGGGGTAGCGGCGCTGCCGTACCACATGGTACCCGCCACCACAAAGGCGGCGAAAAACACGGCGGCAATACTGCTAGATAGTACGGTTTCGATATTACCCATCCGCAGGGCCTTGTAGAGGCGCTGGGGCGGGCGCACCGTTAGGTGGAACAGACCAGCAATGATGCCCACAATACCTGCGGCGATGTGGTGAGCCACAATACCGCCAGGGTTAAAGGGGTTAAAGCCAGCGGCCCCCCATTCTGGGGCTACCCCCTGCACATGGCCGGTAAGACCGTAGGGATCGGACACCCACATACCCGGCCCCCAGAGGCCAGTCAGGTGGAAGGCACCAAAGCCGAAGCAGAGGAGGCCCGACAAAAACAGGTGAATGCCAAACATCTTGGGCAGATCGAGGGCCGGCTCGCCGGTGCGGGGGTCACGGAATAGATCCAGATCCCAGAAAACCCAGTGCCAGCAAGCCGCCAAGAATAGCAGGCCCGACAGCACGATGTGAGCCGCCGCAACACCTTCAAAGGACCAGAAGCCAGGATTAGAGGCCGCTTCGCCAGTCACGCTCCAGCCGCCCCAGGACTGGGTAACACCCAGTCGAGACATGAAGGGCAGCACAAACATGCCCTGCCGCCACATGGGGTTCAGCACCGGATCGCTCGAATCAAAGGTGGATAATTCAAACAGGGCCATTGAGCCGGCCCAGCCAGCTACCAGAGCCGTATGCATTAGGTGTACAGCAATCAGTCGCCCGGGATCATTAACGACGACGGTGTGTACCCGGTACCAGGGTAGTCCCATTGACTACGCGCCTCCTCTAGGTAAAACGGTGATGTTTTGTGGAATTGTCTTAAGCATGCCAGATACTGATTAGCCTATCAGATCAGGCCCCCAGAATCGCCCCCATTGCCCCCGCTATTCCGGTGCTGCCCTGAGGGGCTACACCGTTGTGGGGATGGTGGAGCATTTGGTACAGATGAGATGTAACAATGACTTAAAGAAGTGTAACTACTCCTAATTTCCCTCGCAAGCTGCTTTGGCGGCAGTCGGGGGCGATCGCCAGGAGTCAGGGCAGAGAGGCACCCAGGCCCAGCAGCCAAACGCCTTGCCTGCCTGCCATTACCGACGCAGACCGCAAAGGAGATTCTCTCGATGGCCAATGTTAAGTTTGTTAACGAAGACGCTGAGATTAACGTTGCCGACGGATCGAACCTGCGTTTTAAGGCTCTAGAAAACCGCATCGACATTTATACCTTTAGCGGCAAGTTGATGAACTGTGGTGGTTACGGCCAATGCGGCACCTGCGTCGTGGATGTGGTGGCGGGGGGTGAAAACCTTTCTCCCCGCACCCAGGTGGAGGAGCGCAAGCTGAAGAAATGGCCCGCGAGCTGCCGGTTGGCCTGCCAGACAACGGTCAATGGCCCGGTGTCTATCGTCACGAAGCCCGACCGCAAGCAGAAGGCTGCCTCTAGCGCTGCAAAGGAATCCTAAGCGTACCCCTCCCATAAAACATCTCGACCAAGGACGCTGAACTCAGCCTAGCGGGCCTGACCCATCAAAATTCTGGATGGGTCATGAGCTGGAACAGGCTAAGCCTAGGCGATTGGCCTTGGGGCAGTACAGCTCGCATCGGTTAGAGTGATATTGTTAAGATCGTGAGTGCTTTTTAAGGATGCAGGGTTCAGGCGAGCCAGCCAAGACCAGGCTGACCTGGCAGGGATGCTGTAGCTGAAGAGGTGCTGATTTAAGACGTTGTTGGGTTGAGAGTAGAGGCAAGCATGGAAGTCAACAAGCTTGGTTTTGTAGCCAGCATTCTCTTTGTTCTGGTACCGACGGTTTTTCTGCTTATTCTGTACATCCAAACCTCCAGCAAGCAAACGGGTTCCTAACTCGTTGACTTGTGGGAGATCTAGGGTTGGTTAGCTCTCGGTAGCCGACCAAGCCTAATTGGGTTTTAGGTGTAGCCTTGAGGCGCTGGTCAAGCCGGCGCTTTTTTCTGGGATGCAGTTTCTGGGTTGCGCTGCTGAGAGGCTGAATGACGTACTGCTTAGGTATTTTGGTCAAGGAAGGGTTGGTGCTAGCCGCCGACTCAAGGACTAACGCTGGGGTTGACTATATTTCGTCGTACCGCAAGCTGTTTGACTTTTCTAGACCCGGCGATCGCGTAATTTTGCTCTGTACCTCGGGCAATTTGTCGATTACCCAGGCGGTGGTACACAAGCTAGCCCAAGACATTAAGCGCGAGCGAGATCCCAACCTGCACAGCCTGCCCACCCTCTACGACGTGGCTCGCTACCTGGGGGAACAGATTCGCGCTTTGCAGGACGCTGATCGACCCTGGCTCGAAAAAGACAAGATCGATTTCCAGTGCAGCTTTTTGCTGGGAGGGCAGATGCCGGGGGAAGCCCCGGAACTCTTTTTGGTCTATAGCCAGGGAAACTGCATTCAGGCCACCCCCGAGACGCCATTTTTGCAGATTGGCGAAACCAAATACGGCAAGCCAATTTTAGATCGAACCCTAGGGTTTGAGGTGTCTCTGGATGCGGTCGCTAAGTGTGCCCTGCTCTCGATCGATTCGACGATGCGATCGAATCTGTCCGTGGGGCCACCCATTCATATGACTCTGTACCAGACCGATAGCTTTGAGGTGCGCCACCGGGCTCAGTTTCAGGCGGGCGACCCGTACCTGATCAAAATGCGCAAGCACTGGGAGGTGGCCCTGCGGGAGGCCTCGACCAGCATGCCAGATATCTCGTGGAATCAAGATGACACGCTTTCACCCCTGGGTATTCCTGATCTTGGGGATACTTAATACCAAATCCGAGTCCCCTAGCCCCGATGCCCACTTGTCCTAACCAAGGTTGTCTATCCCCAAGTCGTTGACTAACGGGAGCGGAGCTGTCTCAGGGTGCCGCCAGATCGTCTTGAGTCGCTCTAAAAAGGCGTAAACCGGCGGGGCCAGCAGCGCATCACGCAGTACAATCACCCCAATCACCCGCTCCAGGGGCTGGGGCAATTCGACCACCTGTAGCCCAGGAGGCATGGGTTCTGCCGCCAGGGCCGGCATAATAGTTGCCCCTAACCCCCGCTCCACCATGCTCAGAATAGTGGAGTCTTCGCGCACGACGTAGGCAGGTTGAAGCTGCTGCCCCAACCCTAGCAGGAGGCGATCCAGGTACTGGCGATCGCCGTCGTCGACCGGGTACAAGATCAGCGAGTAGGCCGCCAGGTCATCCCAGCCTAGGGGATGGGATGGGAGCTGGGCCCCAGGGGGCAGCACGACAATGTAGCGATCGCGCAGCAGTTCCCACTGGTCAAACTCATCTTGGCTGGGCAAGTAGGTAAAGCCTACATCGGCACGGCCCTGGCGCAGGGCGTTTTCCACAATTTCGTAGTGCGAGTTTTCGTCTATGGTGATGGTCACGCCAGGGTACTGCTGGCGAAATTGACGAATCACCTCCGGCAAAATGTGGGTGGCCACGCTGCGAAAAGCCGCAATTCTCACCTCCCCCGTTTGCAGCCCCTTGGCCTGATCGGCCTGTTGACACAGGCTCTGGAGCGATCGCAGCATCTGCCGAGCGTCATCGGTAATCAGTTCCCCCACTGGGGTCAGCACCGCCCCCTGACGCCCCCGATTCAGCAGCAGCACCCCCAGTTCATCTTCGAGGGTGGCAATGGCGTGGCTCACCGCCGATTGCGACAGCTCTAGGTGGAGAGCGGCCTCGCTAAAGGATCCGCGATCGGCGATGGCCACCAGGGCTCGTAGTTGGGAGAGCTTAAGGCGGTGGGGATCAACTTTAGCCATGGCACCGTCCTAAATTAACGCAGATAGTCTAGACACTACCCCTGATCGACCCTAATCGACCCTGATCAACCGATCAGGGCTGGAGTTCGCCAGCGCGTTACCGGCACAGCAGTGCCCTAGGCCCCCACCAGCCGCTGGTGGATATAGTCGGCGGTCAACGCGGTGATCTGGGGAATCACCCAACTGGCCCCAGCCTGTTCTAGCGCGGCTCCGTAGGCCTGGCGATAGGCCCCATCGGCCGCCACCACGTGGGGCGGCAGCACACCTACCCCAATCCACTGCCGTTGACCATTGCCCTCGGCCATGGCCTGGTCCCTGGCCTGAACAATCGTCTGCATATCAGCCACGGTGTCGCCCGCGTAGATCACCGGTAGGTCAGGGGGCAACTGCCCCTGCTGGGTCAGGGTATCCACCACCGCCAGCAGTCCGGTGGGATCGGGTTTACCCGGGGCATCTTCCATGGCCACTAAGACCGGATCCGCCAAACCGAGACGACGTTCGAGCACAAAGCGGGCTGAACCTCGGGTGGCCCCGCTAAAGAAGGCCCAGACGATGCGATCGCGGGTCAAGGCCTCAAAATACGCCTTTTCAGCCAGCAGCGGCTCCTGGGTAATGTATCCAGTCCACTGGTCGGGGTGATTGGGGTTAGGCCCTCGGTAGCGGCGCTGAAAGAAGTCCACAATCTGGTCGTAGTCGAGCGCTACCCTGTCTCGGCCCTGACCCTGGCCTTCAAAATAGCGATACACCAGCTCCTGGGAGCCTTCCCAATCATTATTCCACCGGCCTTCTCCCTTCAGCCGGTCGATGTCCTCTGGGGTAGGGCGATACTGGCCGCCGGTAAACGCTTCTACGGTGTCGGCTAAGGCGCGCCGGTAGGAATTACCGACATCCCTCAGCACACCGTCGATGTCAAACACTGCAATCGCTAGGGGAACCGCCGGAGAAGTCATAGAATATCTACGTAAGTTAAAGATCCGAGAGTCGAGGTGGTAGGATTATAGACTGTAGTATTTTTGGAATTGCAGCGGAGGTCTACTTGTCCAGATTTGTCCTAAAAGTACTCTGGCTCGAAAAAGACGTTGCGCTGGCGGTTGATCAGGTGGTAGGCAAGGGCACGAGCCCGCTC
>JAIXUR010000103.1 GCA_027483425.1 Cyanobacteriota bacterium
GCAGGGGGGGGCGGTGCCGGGGGCCAACCTGTGGGGCAAGGCTAAGACCGTGGTGCAGATTGTGGCGATCGCCCTACTGATCGCCCCGCTGCGCCCGGCATGGGCATTGCCCACCCAAATTCTCTTCTGGCTGGCGGTGGCCCTGACCCTGGTGTCAGGGGGCATTTATTTACTGGGGGGAAAATCCCAGGGTGGGTAAAGGAGGCCTTGTCAGGGGGCCCTATCTGGTGCCCTAGCTTATGGCCCTAGTCGGGCTGGGCCAGCGATCGCTGGAAGAGGTGCAGGACCTGCTCCCAGGCATGGCGGGCGGCATCGGGGTTGTAGCTGGCGCGCTGGTCGCAGAAAAAGCCGTGGTCGGCCCCAGGGTAGCGAAAGAGTTGGTGAGGGACGTTGTGTTCCGTCAGCGCGGCCTCGATCTGGTCTACCTCCTGGGCCGCAATGAGCGGATCCTGATCGCCAAAGAAGCCGTAGAGGGTGCCTTTGATTTGGTGGGTAAGGGTGAGGGTGGGGTCGCCGCCGCCCGGCGTCATGGTCGCAATGCCCGCGCCGTAGAAGGAGGCCGTGGCCTTGACCTCTGGCAGGGTGGCGGCCAGATAGGCGACGTGGCCCCCAAAGCAAAAGCCGATGCAGCCGACCCCGCCGGGGGCGACATTCTCTTTGCCGTAGAGATAGGCGATCGCCCCCTGCACATCGGCCAGCAGTTCCTGGGCCTGGGTGCCCTCCTTATAGCGCCGGCCCAGGGCCAAGTCTGCCTCGCTATAGCCCACCTCAAACTCCGGGGCCTGGCGGTGATAGATGTGGGGCGCGATCGCCACGTAGCCTGCTCCGGCCAGGCGCTCAGCCACCTCGCGTATGTGACTGTTAACCCCAAACACCTCCTGGATCACGACGACGGCTCCAAAGCGGCCTGGGCGGGATGGCTCGGCCAGGTAGGCGAGAATTTCGGTGTCGCCGCTGGCGATGGTCACGGTCTCAGTACGTACGAGGGATGCCATGGTAAATCTGCCCAGATTGGCCCCTATTACCTTAGCGCTGGGGCTGGGCCAATTGTCAAAAATTATTGCAGTAGACGGGGACGGGAATAATAACTCAGCCACTTTTCTAGAATCGTCCTAAATTGGCAATACAGTCGGTGTATCTAGACCTAGCCCTCAATCCTGTGCCCCAATACTGTGATGGTGGGTGTGATGGTGGGTTTTAGTGCTTTGTCTGGCAACAGCCTGGAGGTGGTGTAGTGGTGCAGTTTCATATTCAGCCCGATAGCGAAATACCGGCTTCGACCCAGCTCTATGATCAGATCTGGTTTGCGATCGCGTCGCGGCAGTATCCCCCCGGCTATCGGCTGCCCAGCACCCGACAGCTGGCCATGCAAACGGGGCTGCACCGCAACACCATTAGCAAGGTTTATCGACAGCTCGAAGATGCTGGGGTGGTAGAGGCCATGCCCGGCTCAGGCATCTATGTCCGTGAGCAAAACAGTACTGAAAGTGCCCGGCCTCAGACGGTGCTGTGGGCCGAGTTTCCCCAGGCTCGAGACGTGGTGGAGTCGGGCCTAGACGAGCTGCTGCGCCAGGGCTGCTCCCTCAACCAGGCCCGAGAGCTGTTTCTGGCCGAGATTGACTGGCGGCTGCGCTGTAGCGCTCGGGTACTGGTGACGGCCCCCAAGCAAGACATCGGGGCGGGCGAGCTGATGGTGCGCGAACTGGAGAGCGCCCTGCACATTCCGGTGCAGCTCGTGCCCTTGGAAGAACTCGATACGATTCTGGCCCAGACCCGCTCGGGCACGGTGGTGACCAGCCGCTACTTCATCAGCGAGGCCGAGGCGATCGCCGCGCCCAAGTCCGTGCGGGTGATTCCGGTTGACATCTACGACTACAAAAAAGAGCTGGGTCTGCTGAAGGACTTGCCCAAGGGCACCTGTCTGGGCATGGTCAGCGTGAGCTCTGGCATTTTGCGGGCGGCGGAGGTGATCAGCTACAGCCTGCGGGGCGATGAAGTGTTGCTGATGACCGCCCAAACCGACGACCCCTACAAGCTCAATGCCGTCATTCGCAGTGCCCAGACCGTTGTGGTATTCGATGAGGCCAGCTTGCCCACGGTGAAGCTGGCGATCGCCGCCGCCCGTGAAGACCTGATTCGCCCGCCTCGGCTGGTCGTGTGCGACAACTACATTGGCGAAAAGTCGATTCTGCTGCTCAAGCGCGAGCTGGGGCTAGATTAGTCCCCCACGAAAAAGGAGGGCTACAGCGCTGCTGTAGCCCTCCCGTGAGCCTCCCTAGGGTTGGGGGCCATGGCCTGGCTAAGCCCTAGGGTTAGCCGATGCGCAGCAGTTCGACATCAAAAATCAGCGTCGCGTTGGGAGGAATCACGCCGCCTGCGCCCCGGCTGCCGTAGCCCAGCTCGGCCGGAATCACCAGCTTGCGCTGGCCGCCCACCCGCATGGTGCTGACCCCCTCATCCCAGCCTTTGATCACTTGGCCCACCCCAATTTGAAAGGTAAAGGGGCGACCGCGATCGCGGGAGCTGTCGAACTTGGTACCGTCTTCGAGGGTGCCGGTGTAGTGCACCGTGACCCGCTGGCCAGACTGGGGCATGGCCCCGGTGCCTTCGGTGATATCGACGTACTGAAGGCCAGAGTCGGTGGTAATCAGGGTTTCTTCGATCGGGGCTTCTTCGGCCAGATTTTCTTCAGTCATGGGGGAGGGAGTCTCAGCGCTAGGGAGTAAATCAGCGGCGGTCTGGGCAATTTGGGTAGCTGGCTCAGCCATGGCAACGACGTCTGCCACCACGTCAGCGGTGCTGAGGTTAGAGGCGATCGCCTCGGGTTGAGGCGTGGCTGTAAATTGAGCCACGAGCAGTACGACGCAGCAGGCGGCCAGCACCCCTAGACTAATCAAAATCTCACGCACAATCTACCTCCCATGGCAGCGTAATCCGTCACGATCATATAGCAAACCCTTGCCCATTCCCCGGCGTTTATAGCCTCAAGACAATTCAGTCCACCAAAATACCGCAGAATTTTGCTTCCTCGCCAGGGCGCAGGCCCTGCGCCCCTACCTGGGGATATCTTCTTGCCTCGCGCAAGCATCCTGAAGTCCA
>JAIXUR010000287.1 GCA_027483425.1 Cyanobacteriota bacterium
CATCACCATTCTGGGCACCCTGACCGGCGTGGGTGAAACCAAGCTGCGAGCCGCCCTGGCCCCCTTTACCGAGGCCACCGGGGTTGAGATCATCTACGAAGGCACCGATGCCTTTACAACCCTAATACCGGTACGGGTCGATTCGGGCAATCCGCCGGATATGGCCCTCTTCCCCCAGCCGGGGCTGATGCTAGATTTTGCGGAGGCCGGGCAGATGGTGCCCATCACCGACTTTATCGATCGCACCACCCTGGCCGCCGCCTACGACGAGTACCTGCTGAACCTGGTCAGCCTTGACAACAATGTCTATGGTCTGTGGATGCGGGCCGACGTCAAAAGCCTGGTTTGGTACAATCCCCAGGCCTTTGACGCCAAGGGCTACACCGTTCCTGAGACCTGGGCTGAGCTGCAGGCCTTGAGCGATCGCATCGTTGCCGACGGCAGCAAACCCTGGTGTATCGGTATGGAAAGCGGCCAGGCCACCGGCTGGGTCGGCACCGACTGGGTCGAAGATATCCTGCTGCGCCAGGCCGGGCCAGCGGTCTACGACCAGTGGGTCAACCACGATATTCCCTTCGCCGACCCCCAGGTTAAAGCCGCCTTTGAGACCTTTGGGGCGATCGTCCTCAACCCCGACTATGTACTGGGGGGCACCACCGGCGTCCTGAGCACCCCCTTCGGGGAAGCCCCCCTGCCCCTGTTTAAGGATCCGCCGGGCTGCTACCTGCACCGCCAGGCCAGCTTTATCGTTGAATTTCTGCCAGACAGTGTTGAACCCGGCATCAATCTCAGCGTATTTCCCCTCCCGCCCATCGACCCCGCCCAGGGCAATGCGGTGATCATGGGGGGCATTGTCTTTGGCGTGTTTAACGATACACCAGCTGTGCGGGCTCTCATGACCTACCTGGCTACCGCCGAACCCCACACCATCTGGGCGGGGCTAGGCAGTTACATCTCTCCCCATCGCCAGGTCAACCTCGACGCCTACCCCGACGACCTTACCCGACGCCAGGCCGAGATCTTGAGAAATGCCGACGTGCTGCGTTTTGATGGTGCTGACCTCATGCCCGGAGCGATCGGCACAGGGGCGTTCTGGTCTGGCATTGTGGATTATGTCGATGGCCAAGATCTCGACACCGTCTTAAAGGACATTGATGCCGCCTGGCCCCCCGATGGAAAGTAAGCTCCCTCGCCTAAGCACTTCCTGATTGATATCCACAAACTAGCCATAACATCTAGAACACTGTAACCAAAGTAGCAATGGCTATAGTAAGAGGATGTTTGAAAAAGGCATCACCCCGTGTTGCTCGTCCTAGGGCCCCGCAAATTTTCAAACACCCGCTCAGCCAGGTCAACCTTAAAGATATCTTGTTCTATCGCCTGGGGAGGTAGCGCTTCAGGGCGGGTCACCCTAAGCTTTAGGGTGACAGCTTAACCCTAATACTCAACGTTACGTTTTAATCAATTTCTGAATTAGCCCATACCTTCTCTAGGAAAACCTATGTTGATAATTGATACTGCCCTGGCAGCCCGCCAGGAATCTGGTCAACCGATTAAAGTTGCTATGGTTGGGGCCGGCTTCATGGGTTGGGGGATCGCCAACCAAATTGTGAACTATGTGCCTGGTATGGAGTTGGTTGCGGTGTCTAGCCGTAGCCTGGCCAGTGCTCGCAAAGCATACACCGAAGCCGGCATCCATGATGCCCTTGAAGTGACCACTCAAGCCGCCCTAGAAGATGCCATCCGGGCTGGCAAACCAGCCGTTACTGAAGATGCACAATTGCTCTGCCGGGCCGAAGGCATCGATGCCTTAATTGAAGTAACCGGCACCATTGAATTCGCAGCTGGAGTGGTGCTAGATGCCATTGCCCATGGCAAAGATATTGTGTTGATGAATGCCGAACTGGACGGCACCATTGGCCCCATCCTCAAAACCTATGCCGATCGGGCCGGGGTGATTCTCTCTGGGTGCGATGGTGACCAGCCTGGGGTCGAAATGAACCTGTTTCGCTATGTGCAGAGTATTGGATTGAAACCCCTGGTCTGTGGCAACATCAAAGGCCTGCAAGACCCCTATCGCAACCCCACGACCCAGGCGGGGTTTGCCCAACAGTGGGGACAAGCCGCCCATATGGTAACCAGCTTTGCCGATGGCACCAAGATTTCCTTTGAGCAAGCCATCGTGGCCAATGCGACGGGCATGAACGTATCCCAGCGGGGCATGATTGGGCGCGACTTCAGGGGTCACATCGACGAACTCACCCAGGTGTACGATGCTGATCAGCTGAAAGCCTGGGGCGGCATTGTGGACTACGTCGTTGGGGCCCAGCCTTCCCCTGGCGTCTACGTCATTGGGTTGATGGAAGATCCAAAACAGCAGCACTACCTGCGCTATTACAAAAAAGGAGATGGCCCCCTCTACTCGTTCTACACGCCGTATCACCTATGCCATCTAGAAGTGCCTCTATCGGTAGCTAGGGTGGTGCTGTTTAGAGATGTGGTATTGGCCCCGGTTGCTGGGCCAGTAGTCGATGTTATAACCCTAGCCAAAACTGATCTCAAAGCAGGCGAAACCCTCGATGGCATCGGCTACTACATGACCTACGGCCAGTGCGAAAATGCCGATATCGTCCAAGCTCAGCAGCTGTTACCCATGGGACTAGCAGAGGGCTGTCGGCTCAAGCGCGATATCTCCAAAGATCACGCCCTCACCTACGACGATATTGAGCTGCCAGCGGGTCGTTTGTGCGATCGCCTACGGGCGGAGCAAAATGCTGCATTTGCCCCGGCTAAAGTGCTAACACTGGCCTAAAAATAAACTGACACCAAATCCGATCAGGTTGATTAAGTTTTAATCAACCCAATTCAAATCATTAATCCTGTAGGGGTATTGTTGTAATACCCCTACAGGATTAACCAAATAGGATTTGGCATGACACCATCTAAGCAATAAATCAAAAGTTCCTTGTGACGAACATTCGGCACAAGGAACTTTTGATCAACTTCAACTGTCCTGATACTTAATCGTCTAACAGCTCCCAGCTGTTGTCTTTATCAGAAATCAAGTTGACAGGTAGCGGCCATTGAATCTTCAATGCCGGATCGTTATACCGGAGCCCTCTTTCGCAACCTGGGGTATAAAACTCGCTGACCACATAGACAATTTCAGCCTCGGGGGTCAGGGTTTGGTAGCCGTGGCCAAACATTTCTGGCACATACAGTGCTCGGTAGTTATCGGCACTCAGCTCAACCCCAAAATGCTGTCGAAAAGTCGGCGAGTCAGGGCGCAGATCGACGATGACATCGTAGATAGCGCCTCGAGTGCACCGGATCAGCTTAGTTTCAGAGGCTGGTGGCACCTGATAGTGCATACCCCGCACGGTGCCTTGGGTGCCGTTATAGCAGAGATTAATTTGGGCGACCTCAGGCTTAATGCCCAACTCCGCAAATTCTCTCGCACAAAAAGACCGAGCAAAAAAGCCACGATTATCGGCTTTTTTATCAATATCAACGGTATAGGCTCCAGCCAGGGGAGTTTCAGTAAAAATCATCGTGGGTTGTACCTTGCTGGCAAATTTTAAACTGCGGGTACCGGCACTGGAGCGGCAACTGTAGAAGCCACCGGCATGGCGGTTTGGGGATGGCGAGCTTGGTAGCGCTGAATTTGGGCATCGGCAATAGCCCGAGCCGATTGGCCGTTGTAGTAGCCCTGGTAGAATTCGACCACCCATTCCAGAGTATCGGCCAAGGTTAGACGGGGCTCCCACCCAAGGCGGAGCTTAGCCTTCGAGCAGTCTAGCTTCAGATAGTTGGCTTCGTGGGGGTGGGAGCCTCCATCCAGTTGCCAGGTGGCTCCATTGCTCCACAGGGCAGTCAGCCGCTCCACAATCCAGGAGACGGGCTTGGCGTCTTCGTCGTGGGGGCCAAAGTTCCAGCCCCCCACAAATTCAGGGCCGCTGTTCCACAGATTCTCAGCCAGCAGAAGATAGCCGCTGAGGGGTTCGAGCACGTGCTGCCAGGGACGAATCGCATGGGGGTTGCGAATCATCACCGGCTGTCCCTGGTGGAAGGCCTTGATCATATCGGGAATGAGCCGATCCAGGGCCCAATCACCGCCGCCAATCACATTGCCGGCCCGCACGGAAGCCACAGCCACCTGGTGAATGCCATAGGTTTCAGGGGCAAAAAACGATGAGCGGTAGGCCGCTGTTACCAGTTCGGCACAGCCCTTACTGTTGGAGTAGGGATCGTGGCCTCCCATGGCCTCATTTTCACGATAGCCCCACTCCCATTCCCGGTTTTCGTAGCACTTATCGCTAGTAATCACCACCGCTACCCGCACGCTGGGAGTGTGGCGTACTGCTTCTAAAAAGTTAACCGTGCCCATAACGTTCGTAGCATAGGTCTCCACCGGATGCTGGTAGGAGTAGCGCACCAGAGGCTGGGCCGCTAGGTGCAGCGCGATATCAGGCTGGGCCTCAGCCATAGCCTGCTGGAGATGCTCCAAATCTCGCACATCACCCACGATGGATGCCATGTCCTTAGAGACTTGGGCCGCATCAAACAGGCTGGGCTGGGTGGGAGCCTCCAGGGCGTAGCCCACGACCTCGGCGCCAAGCTGCTGGAGCCAAAGCGCCAACCAGCTGCCCTTAAACCCAGTATGGCCGGTCAAAAAAACGCGCTTCCCGCGCCAAAAATTCAAATTCATAACGGTTATGCCGGTAGAAAATTAGAGTCACGACGGCTCTATCTCCCAAACTAATAGGAGCTAGAGGCTGGACTGGGTGACGGCAGCCTAGACGAGGGGAAGCCGCCATTAAACCCAGCCCAGAGCTGGCTGATCAAGGTTTACCAAACTTTCCAAGGGGCTTTTCCTGAGGCCCAGAGTTCTTCTAGCTTAGTTCTGTCCCGTAGGGTATCCATCGGTTGCCAAAACCCGCTGTGCCTAAAGGCCGAGAGCTGATCCATATTGGCCAGTTTTGTCAGCGGCCCCTGCTCCCAAACGGTTTCATCGCCTTCGATAAAGTCAATCACCTGGGGTTCTACCACGAAGTAACCACCGTTGATCCAGGCACCGTCGCCCTCGGGTTTTTCTTGAAAGGACTCAATTTTAGTTTGTCCTTCATGGAGCGCGATCGCCCCAAAACGTCCGGGGGGTTGAACCGCCGTTAGCGTAGCTAAACTACCCTGGCTCTGGTGAAATTTAATCAACTCAGTGACATTGACGTCGCTGACACCGTCCCCGTAGGTCAAGCAAAATGTTTCAGAGCCGATATGTTCACGGACTCGCTTGAGACGACCACCGGTCATGGTGGTTTCGCCAGTGTCGATCAGAGTAATTTTCCAGGGTTCTGCATTGCCCGAGTGAACATTCATTTGGTTGTAGCGCAGGTCAAAGGTGACGTCTGACATGTGCAGAAAATAGTTGGCAAAATATTCTTTAATGACGTATCCCTTGTAGCCGCAGCAAATAATAAATTCGTCGATGCCATGGGCAGAATACGTTTTCATAATATGCCAAAGGATAGGCCGATTGCCAACCTCAACCATGGGCTTGGGGCGAATGCTAGTTTCTTCGCTTAACCGTGTCCCTAAGCCACCGGCAAATATAACTGCTTTCATAGGACCTCAATTAGGGTTTAATAGAATTTTAGGCATAGGACATATACCCTATGTCATATCAAGAAAGATGGCCAGATATATGCTAGACATCGCACCTTGGCATAAGGTTCCCATCGGGAAATTCAAAATTTGTATCTTGACATGAAGGGCCATTAACTCTTAACGAGAGTAGCATTACCTCTTTGGATTGAATTTGCAGAAGCTAAGTTGAGGGGAAAACGCTGGCTTTAGGTTTAACCAGCGTTTTTCTTAGTCTTAAGCTTAATCCAGGGTGAGGCGATGGATTGTAAGTCAGGGGTAAAGTCAATGCTCTGCCGTATGAAAACCCTATGAATGGTAGATGCTCCATAACTCAGCCTGTTCTAGACAAGAAAATTTCTGTGGCCAAGGGATAAAAAAGTTGATCGCGGGATAGGGCTATGGGTGGTCTAGGGTAAAGGCCGCACCCGTTGCGGTGGCCAGTAGATTTTATAGGCGTTGCCGATGACATGGGGGCGGGGCAAGAAGCCCCATACACGGGAGTCTCGACTGCTGTTGCGGTTGTCGCCAAGCACAAATAGCTGCCCCTGGGGAACCGTTTGGGGGGGCAGTTGGTAGAGGATTGGCTCGTTCAGGTAGGGTTCGCTCAGGGGAGTACCGTTTATCCACACCTGGCCGTTTTTGACTTCAACCTGCTGGCCGGGTAGGGCAATGACTCGTTTGACGAGGAGGTTGATGAGTTGGCCCGCTTGGTCAAGGGGGGTGCGCTCAGGGTTTGAGAAGACGATGATGTCGCCAACGGCGGGGGCATAGCTGGGGGGCTGACGGCGCACAAACATGCGATCGCCCACCTCTAGGGTCGGCAGCATCGATTCGCTGGGCACGATGCACTGCACTACCTTTTGGGGCACCACAAAGGGAATGGAGCTCACCGCCACGCGAGTGATGATCACTGCCCCCAGCAGCGCCGCCAGCAGCCCCCACTGCCGATGGCGGGTAGGGGCTGCCCGGTAGGCTAGCCCGCAGGCCAAGGCCCAGATCATCGGGGGCAGCAGCAGCAGGGCCGGGTTGAAGTTGGCCAGGTAGGCGGTGGCAATGCCCAAGATCAGCAGTAGGCCGCCTAGGGCCGCTTTTTGGAGAAAGAGATGCCCTAGCCCTGGCAGCACTTGGGACAGGAACA
>JAIXUR010000092.1 GCA_027483425.1 Cyanobacteriota bacterium
GTGGACTGATGCCCCTGGAGAGACCCTCGGGGGCTTGGGGGCAGCGTTCGCCATCAGGAATCGAATCTAAGCTCAGATCGACCGGGGTGCTCAGAGACCGCCGACGTAGTAGTCGCGGGTGCCCTTGGCATTGAGGGCATCGCCCAGGCGCTCGAGGGCGTGGACATAGGCGGCGGTGCGGGGGGGAATGGCCAGTTCCTGGGCGATCGCCCAGATCCGCTCGGCCTCAGTCACCATCATGGTTTTGAGCCGGGCGTTGACATCCTCCACCGTCCAGTAGAGACCACTGCGGTTTTGCACCCACTCAAAGTAGCTCACCGTCACCCCGCCAGCATTGACCAAAATATCGGGGAAAACATAGATATCCCGAGCTTCTAGCAGGCGATCGGCCTCGGAGGTGATAGGGCCATTGGCCACCTCAAAAATGTAGCGGGCCTGAACGGCGCTGGCATTTTCGACGGTAATTTGATTTTCCATCGCCGCCGGAATCAAAATATCGACATCCAGGGCCAGCAGTTCTTCATTGGTGACCAGGGTGTAGTCATCGACGATGTTGCACACGGTGCCCTCGCAGTACACCGCCTTGAGGCTGCGGGTCGAGGTCTTAAACTGCTGAATACTGGGAATATCCAGCCCCGAGGGGGAATACACCCCGCCCTGGGAGTCGCTTACCGCCACGACTTTGTAACCGGCATCGAACAGCAGCCGAGCAATGACGCTGCCAGCGTTGCCAAACCCCTGCACGGCCACCGTGGTGGTCTGAGGCACCTGGCCAAACTTGGCCATCATCGCCTGTAGCACGTAGAAGGCACCGGTGCCCGTGGCGGTATCGCGACCCTGGCTGCCGCCCATGCTGAGGGGCTTGCCGGTAATCACCGCCGGGCTGAGCTTGCGGCAAATAATGCTGTACTGGTCCATCATCCACCCCATGATCATGGGGTTGGTGTAGACATCCGGGGCGGGGACGTCAACATCGGGGCCAATGAAGTCTGCGATCGCATCAATGTACCCTCGGCTGAGGCGCTCTAGCTCGAACTTGGAAAGCTCCTTGGGGTTCACGGTCACCCCCCCCTTAGCACCGCCGAGGGGTAGGTTCAACGCCGCACACTTAAAGGTCATCCAAAAGGCCAGGGACTGCACCTCATCGAGGGTGACATCGGGGTGAAAGCGAATGCCCCCCTTGGTGGGGCCACGGGTGTCGTCGTAGCGCACTCGATAGCCCTGAAACACTCGCAGGGTGCCGTTATCCATGCGCACGGGAATCGATACGATCAGGCTAGCCTTGGGATAGCGCAGCCGCTCAGAGGCATCGTCGGAAATGGTGACGTACTTGAGGGCTCGCTCCAGGCGGCGGTTAGCATCGGACAAAATTGAGGTAGCCATGGGCTAACACCAGGGAAAAGGGGAAGGTCGAGTCGGCAAATGCTGCCGCTGTAATTTCAGGTTCCGCCAAACAGAATCGACTCAACCAAAAAGTAATATTTTGTAGCAACAGCTACCATTTACAATGGTAGCCGACGCCACGGAGAGTCGCTGAATCCGGGCAGGCTGGCCTCGGCAGGAGCCAGAATTCAGAAGCATTCCTGCCGCTACCGATTGCAACGTCGTATTGCGAAGCACAACAAACTTTATCGCGTCGTGAAGGTTCAGCGTGAGGCGTGGTCGTTAGCCTGCGACTCCCAGACAATGAGGTCATGACCTCGGTCACGGCCTAGACCTCCGGTAGCGACTTCCGGCAGCGACTTCTGGCCTGGCTACTTTTACCCTAAGGATTGACCCCATGACCAACCCCCAAGACGTACTTGAGCATCTGAAGCACCTCGAAGAGGTAGACACGGTACAGGGCGCTGAGTATCGCGAAGAGGCCCAGGAAGCCTTGGCCGACGATACCATTAGCCTGAAAATGCGGCGGGCGATCGCCGATCGCCTCAACCGGGCCAACCACGACCTGGCCCTGCACACCGTCACCACCGACGAGAGCTACTAGTCGTCTAGCACCACCGGTTGCTCCCAGGTAATCAACACAATGCAGCCCTCGGGGCTGGCGACGCGGTGGTGGCTGCCGGGGGTATTAATCACCAGGGTTCCCGCCGGGTAGACGCCGCGATCGTCCTGTTGCGCCCCCGCCAGCACCAAGATTTGCTCAGTGGCCGGGTGCTGGTGGTGGGGTACCGTGGCCCCTGGCTGGTAGCGCAGCAGAGCGGTGTGCGATCGCGTGGTCAGATTCTGGTGGAGCGAATAAATCTCTATGCCATCCCGAAAGGGTTGCCATGGCAGGTCGTCTTGACGGCTAGCAATGGCAAATAACTCGTTCAGCACAATCGGTTGATTCACGTCGGCCCCCTTGGTTGCTCAATGCCAGGCCTCCTTAATCTACACGCCAACCTCCACCCCAACAGCTAAATTGGCTCCATTTAAGGCTTAATGATTAGGCTGGCTTAGCACCACGTTGACGCCCAGCAAAATTAGCCCCATGCTAGCCACCATGGGCATAGTGAGCGGCTCTCGAAAAAATAGCCAGGCCAGGGCGGCCACAAAGATGGGTACCAGGCTGTAGACCACACTGGCGGTGCGGGTGGGGCCAACTCGCTGAATGCTGAGATTAAACAGCAGGTAGGCAATGCCGGAGGCCGCTACCCCCATGTA
>JAIXUR010000460.1 GCA_027483425.1 Cyanobacteriota bacterium
AAGACCCCATTACCGGTGAAATCGTGCGGGGCGACATTGCCCGCTTCTTTGCGGGGGATCCGACGGCGGGCATTCTGGGGGGAGCCTACTGGTTTAAGATGTTTGGCCTCCCGGCAGCGGCGATCGCCATCTGGCACAGCGCTAAGCCCAAAAACCGCAAGCAGGTGGGGGGGCTGATGATCTCCGCCGCCCTGACCTCGTTCTTGACGGGCATTACGGAGCCGATTGAGTTTTCTTTCTTGTTCGTGGCACCGGTGCTGTTTGGCGTCCACGCGGTGATGGCCGGGTTCTGTGACTGGCTGTTTGTCACCCTGGGGGGGCGCATGGGCTTTACCTTCTCCCACGGTCTGATCGACTTTGTGCTGTTTAACAGTCTGGGTACCAAGGTCTGGCTGATTCCCGCTCTGGCCCCGGTCTTTGCGGCCCTCTACTACTTCACCTTCCGCTTTATGATTTGGCAGTTTGACCTCAAAACGCCGGGCCGTGAAGATGACGTCGAAACCGACGAGGCCACCGCCGCCATTACCGGCGACCAGGCCGAAATGGCCAAGGCGCTGGTGCTGGCCTTTGGCGGTCGCAGCAACATCAAAAACCTGGATGCCTGCATTACCCGGCTGCGCATTACCGTCAACGACATGGCCAAGGTCAACGTGCCCCGACTCAAGGCCCTGGGAGCCTCTGGGGTGCTGCAAATGGGGCAAAATGCCCAGGCGATCTTTGGCCCCCGCTCCGACAATCTCAAAACCGACATGGCTGACTACCTCAAAACCGCTGGCCCCGAGGCCGATGCGGTAGAGGTACCCGTCGAGGGGTTTGGGGATGATACCCTCCCCGCCCTGGCCCAAATCCCCGCCGATCCCCAGGCGGGGGAAAAAGCCGAGGCCATGGTGGCGGCCCTGGGCGGTGCCAACAACATTCGTGCCGTTGACCCCGTTGCCCTCACCCGCCTGCGAGTGGAGGTCACCGATGCCGCTGCGGTCGATGAAGTCGCCCTGCAAGCGGCGGGTGTGCAGGGCCTGATGCGGCTACAGGATGACGTGCTGCACCTGGTCATCGGTCTCAATGCCGAACAGTACGCCGCCGAAATGGCCAAACGCCTGGGCACCAAGGTGTAAGATTTTTGGGGTTGCTGAACCGTGGCAGGCCTTGGTAACCCAGGATTGCCCTTGAATTTTGGGTTTATATCCCCGTCAGCAGCGCTAGTTTTGTTCCATCTTTCCATCTACAAAGGATTTCTATGTATCGCACAGTATTGGGTAGCGCCCTTGTTTTGAGCTTTAGCGTTTTGAGCTGTGGACTGGTGGCCGCTGCGGTGGCCCCGGTGGAACCCTCAACGACCCAGGCCGATGCGCCCAGTTTGGCCCAGACCGAGCCGAACCAAGACAACCTGCAAATGCTCTGTAACGGCGCAATTTCAGTCAATAACGTTGACTACACCGTGCAGTTCACCCGCTCGGCGGGGTTTTCTCGCATTGAGCTCCGGCAGCGGGGGTCTGGGCAGGTGATCGCCAACACGACCCTCAGCTTCTCTGGCACCAACGCCAAGGGCCAGGCGATCTGGCGCGGCTCAGTCCTGGATGCGGCCAGTGTTGTGCTGGTGCATCTCTCCACCCGTCCAGCCCAGGTGGGCGACGAGGTATCAGTCGGTTACGACGGGCAGTGGGGGCGCGGCACCTGTGCCCGTTCTACCAGACCCCTGTAGGAACCCTCAACCCATCTGCGGTCGGGGCCCCTAGGCCGTGAGCACGGTGTCGTAGGCTTGTCCGGCCCGCTCCCAGGTAAAGGTGGCTTCGATCAGCTCGCGCCCTCGCTGGGCTAGGGTGGCCCGCAGAGCCGGTTGGTCAAACAGGTGGCCAATGGCGGTGACGTAGTCGCCGGTGGTGGTGGCCCGCAGCGCCCGCTGGGGTTGGTCGATCGCCAGCCCCTCGAGGCCGCGATCGCTGGCCACCACCGGCACCCCCGCCGCCATCGCCTCCAGGGTTTTGTTTTTAATGCCGAAGCCAATGCGCATGGGTACCACGCACACGGTCGCTCGGTGCAGATACTCCACCACCGAGGGCACCCGCCCGGTGACAGTTACCCCCGGCAATTGCCCCAGCTCCTGGACCGCCGCCGTGGGCTTGCTGCCCACCAGGTGCAGGGTGGCCCCAGGGTAGCGTCGGCGCAGGGTCGGCAGAATGTCTTGGGCCAGGTACTGGGCCGTATCCACATTGGCGATGTAGTCCATGGCACCCACAAACACCAGGCTGTGGCCACCGGGGTCGGTGGGGCGGTAGGGGAACTGCTCCAGGTCTACGCCGTTGGGCACCAGGTGCAGGGGAGTCGAGCCCGCGATGGGCTGAAAAAATTGGCGATCTTCTTCGGTGGTGAGGACCAGGTCAGAGAACTTCTGCACGTAGCGGCGTTCGTAGCGGCGCATCAGGCCCAGGTTGAGGCGATCGCGCAGGGGCTTCTCGGCGGTGCCGGTGTCCAGCTGATTCACCAGCGTGCCGTAGAGGGAACTGTGAATATCCACCACCACTTTCCCCACCCGCTGGCGATAGTGGGGGCGGACAAAGACTTCATTGACGCTGTGTTCGCAGGTAATGGCATCGCAGTGGCCACCCTCTACCCAGTCGTCGATCCACCGCTGCATGGCGGGGGTGGCCAGGTAGGTGGTGCTGGGGGGCGTGCCCGTGGCGAGAAACTGGGCAAAGCGATGGATTTTGCCGGGCAGACCCGGCTGGAGATCGGCGACGGTGGGCTTGGGAAAGCACACTAGCTGATCGACATAGCCCGCCAGGGTGGCCACGTCGTCGTCGCTGACCTCGGGCGATCGCTGGGTGACCAGGGTGACCGTGTGGCGCTGGGCCAGGTACTGGAGCAGGTAAAAGGTGCGGATCTGGGTTCCCCCCAGGCTAGGCGGGTAGGGAAAGGTGGCGGAAATCATCAGAATGCGCATGGTTTAGACCAGATTTTCCTGGTGCCTAATAGGGCGGGCGATGGCGTGGGCCGCTGCGGGCAAGCGGGCCTGGGCCTGCCCCTGGCTGCGGGCCTGGGCACACCACAGGTCGAGGGGCGTCATGGCCAGCCCCAGGGCGGTGCCCTGGCCGGTCAACAGTTGGGCGGTGGCCTGGGGCAACTCCTTCAGCCCCCAGCGCAGCAGCCGAT
>JAIXUR010000419.1 GCA_027483425.1 Cyanobacteriota bacterium
AGCGGTACCAGGGCTGGGTGGCCGGGGGCATGTTTGCGATCACGGTGGGCTACGGGGCCAGCAAGCTGGTCACCTACGCCACCGCAGCCATGGGTCGATCCTCAGCGATCCAGGTCGCCCACGCCGCTCAAGAGCATCCACATCCCCCCCAACAAAATAATCAGGGCCAGCCCACCTAGCAGAGCGTCCATCCAGGGGGTTGTATCCATTGGGTTACCGTTACTAATAATGGTGTCTGAGGCTGCATCCTACCTTAGATAGTGACAGTCCTGGCGGTGAGACGGGTGAAACCCTAAATATCTCCCTCCCCTTCAAACAAGGTCTCTAGGGGTCTAGCGTCTAGGTTGAGGGTTTCTTGCAGATAGCGCGAGACCACGTCGGCCTGGCCGTGGGTGACGTAGACGGTCTTGGCCCCAGTATCTTTGACCGTTTGGATCAGCCCTGGCCAGTCGGCGTGATCCGACAGCACAAAACCCCGCTCGTAGCCCCGCCGCCGCCGCGCCCCCCGCACCGCCATCCACCCCGAGGCAAAGGCCGTTTGGGGATGCTTAAACCGCTTCATCCAGTTGGAGCGGTAGCCGGAGGGCGGGGCCAGCACCAGGTCGCCGGTATAGGCATGGCCACGAGGTATCGCCGAGGTGCACAGGGTTGGCACCATGGCCACCCCCTGGTCGCGGTAGATGTCGGTCAGGGTCTGGATCGCGCCGTGGACATAGACGGGGCGGTCGGTGAACTGGGTCAGCTCGCTGAGAATGCGCTGGGCCTTGCCAAAGGCGTAGCAAAATAGCAGGGAGGGGCGATCGGGCTCGGCCTGCCACCAGTCGTAGATCCGCCGGGCGGTTTCGGCCCCGCTATCCCACCGATAGATGGGCAGACCAAAGGTGGCCTCGGTGATAAACCTGTCGCAGGGCACCACCTCAAAGGGGGCACAGGAAGGGTCGGCGCAGCGCTTGTAGTCGCCAGAGACCACCCAGACCTCGTCCCGGTGCTCCACTCGAATTTGGGCTGACCCCAGCACATGGCCCGCCGAGTGAAACGACACCCAGGTTTCTCCCAGCTTGAGCCGTTCGCCGTAGTCCACCCCCTGGAGCTGAATGTCTGAGCCCAGCCGCTGGCGCAGGATGCCCTCGGAGACGGCGGTGGCTACGTACCGGGCCGAGCCTGCTCGGGCGTGATCGCTGTGACCATGGGTGATCAACGCGGTATCGACCCCGCGCCAGGGATCGATGAAAAAGCCACCCTTCTCGCAGTACAGCCCCTCGGGGCGGATGGTAATTAAAGTCATGGTTGCCCCCCAGGAAAAGACGGGTGAAAGACGGATAAGCGACGGGCTCCCAGGGGCGATCGCCCCATCCCCATCCCCACCGAAGACCTGTTCACGTCAGCCCACTAATCTTTTTTCTCTAGACGAAATAAAATTATCACAATGGCGATCACCCCCAGTTGCACTCCGAGGTTGGGTAATGCGCTACTGACATCTCGCCCGGCCAGCAACTGGGTGAAGAAAACAAACGCCCCGATCGCCCCTGAGGCCCCCACCGCTCCATAAATAAACTTGCGCAGACCCTTAAACGGGGCCTGGGCTTCGGCTCGGAGGCGGGCATATTTTTCAGGGCTCAGGTTTTTTGGGGGCTTGTTTTGGGGCGATGGGTCAGGGGTCATGGGGCAAGTTCGTGGAGGCCTACTGTTATCCTACTGGGTCATTCGGCTAGGCCAGCCCAGCTAGGCCCCAGGGCACGCTACTTACCGATGCAAAATCGACTGAAGATTTCATCCAGCATCGACTCGGTGATCTCATCGCCGGTAATTTGACCGAGAGCGGCGATCGCCGCCCGCAGATCAATGGTCCAAAAATCTAGCGGCAGTTGGTTCTTGATGGTTTCCTGGACCTGGTACAGGGCATTGCGCGCCTCGGTCAGCGCCGCCCCCTGGCGCTGGTTAACGGTAAACTCCAAATTGCCTGTCGTCAGCCGATCGCTATGGATAGCGCTGAGAATGGCCTGCTCGAGGGCGTCAATGCCCTGGTGCTGGGCGGCGGCGGTATGGACGACGGGCAAGCCCGCCGGTAGCTCCAGATCCGCTAGGGCAGCGGCGGCGACCAGGTCGACTTTGTTAACCACCACAATGACCCCCCGATCGCCCCCCCGATCGCCTCCCCGATCGTCTACTGAGGCGTAGAGGTGTTGATCGGCGGCGGTCCATCCAGCGGTGGCATCGATGGTGAGCAGCACCAGATCGGCCCCCTGGGCGACCTGCCGCGATCGCGCGATGCCGAGCTGTTCCACCGGGTCGCTGGCCTCGCGAATACCTGCCGTATCCAGCACCTGAATGGGAATGCCGCCCACCACCAGTTGCGACTCCACCACGTCACGGGTGGTGCCGGGCAGGTCGGTGACAATGGCGCGATCGCAGCGGCTCCAGGCATTGAGCAGGCTCGACTTGCCCACGTTGGGGCAGCCCACAATGGCCACCTTGAGCCCCGTCCGCAGCAGCTCCCCCGCCTCCGCCGTGGCTAAAATGTGCTCCACTTCCCCTAGCACAGCGGCCACCTGGGCGCGCACCGTCCCCTCGTCCAGGGGCGGCAGATCATCTTCAAAGTCAACCCGAGCCTCCACCTCCGCCAGCACATCCAGACAGGTCGATCGGAGCTGGCGAATCGGGGCCATCAGCTTGCCCTGCACCCCGGCCAGGGCCGTGCGGGCCGCCAGGGTAGACTGGGCCGCCACCAGATCCGCCACCCCCTCCGCCTGGGTCAGATCGAGACGTCCGTTTAAAAAGGCTCGCAGGGTAAACTCCCCCGGCTCAGCCAGCCGGGCTCCCTGGTCGAGGCAGAGCTGGAGCACCTGCTGCACCGCCATCAACCCACCGTGGCAGTGAAACTCCACTACGTCTTCGCGGGTGTAGGAGCGGGGAGCCAGCATGAGCAGCAGCAGGGCTTCATCCACGGGCTGGCGGCTGTGGGGCTGGCGCACCTGGCCGTAGAGAATGCGGTGGCTCTCCCAGGGCTGCTGACCAGGGGCATAAAACAACGTGCGGGCGATCGCCACCGCCCCACCCCCCGACAGACGCACAATGCCCACGCTGCCCTGCTGGGGGGCAATGGCCGTGGCGATCGCCACGATTGTCTGGCCCTGAGATATCTGGCCCTGGGATATTTGGCCCTGGGATATTTGGCCCTGGGATATTTGGCCCTGGGATATTTGGCCCTGGGCGGGGGAGGGTGCCCCCCCCGATGGGGACAGGCCAGATGGAGGGGTGGCACGGGTGCCATCCATAGCATTCATCCTAAAGCGTGAAGGGCAGTGTAAAAGGCAGCGTGAAGGGATGTTGAAGCCCAGGATCAGTCCTGACAAGGGCCTACTTCCTGGGTAGAATAGAAAAGAATCTTTACACCTGTCTAAGATTTTACCGCTGGGGTTCTTTCCTGCGGCGATCACTCCGGATCTTGCCGCGAGTACCCCCGGTTAAGCCGCGTCGGGCCAGTCCTACCGAGGCTGCTTTTCTCCGCCCCTTCAGGCTCTCTTTTTCTTGGCCGATCCTTGGCCGACTCCGACTCCTATCTCTGGTATCTCCCTGTCTATGACTACCACCAATGTCGCCTCTAGCCCTAAGCCCACCATCACTAAGGTGAGCCAACCCCAGTGGCGACGCCAGGTGCGCTACGTTTATCTACGTTTTTTGCGGCTCCAGGGCACCCCAGGGCAGTTGGCCCGGGGTATGGCGTCGGGGGTCTTTGCAGGCTGTTTTCCCCTGTTTGGCTTTCAAATGATTATTGGCGTGGCGGTGGCCACGGTGTTGCGAGGCAACCGCATTATGGCGGCGGCGGCCACCTGGGTGAGCAACCCCTTCACCTACGTGCCTATTTTTGCCTTTAACTACCAGGTGGGGCTCTGGCTGCTGGGGGGTGGCCCCGCCGAGAACTTCCAAGACCTCGATACCCTCAGGGGCTGGACGGCCATGGGCACCGAGGTATCGGTACGGCTCATGCTGGGCAGCGCCGTGGTTGGGGTGGTGGCCGGGGTGGCCAGCTACTTTGGGGGTCTGCCGCTCATTCGCCGGGTGCGATCGCGCCAGCTAGCCCGCTCCCAGCGGATAGGGCAGCTCTAGAGCACCGGTATAGTATGGCTAAAAACCCGGTTTCTTCGTCGCTGCGCTAACGGCATGACTTGCCTGATGGCCGAGAAACCGGGTTTCTGTACCGACGTTCTAGGCCATAAAGCTAGAAGGCAGAAGGCTCTACAGCACCTTGTCGAGGCCATAGATCAGCGACTTGAGCGCCATGACCCGGCGAATGCACAGCAGCACGCCGGGCATATAACTGGCGCGATCGCTGGTGTCATGGCGCAGGGTGTAGAGCTGCCCCGGTGAACCAAACAAAATTTCCTGGTGGGCAATCAGCCCCGGCAGCCGAATACTGTGGATGTTAATGCCCTCGGGGGTCGTGCCGCCCCGCGCCCCAGGGATGGTCTCGGTCTCTTTGACTAAAGGGGCGTTGAAGGTTTTTTGAGCCTCCGCCAGCATTTGGGCGGTCTGTACGGCGGTGCCGCTGGGGGCATCGGCCTTTTGGTTGTGGTGCAGCTCAATGATTTCAACGTGGTCGAAGTATTGGGCCGCCTGCTGGGCCGCCTGCTGCATCAGCACCACCCCAATGGAAAAGTTAGGCACAATCAGGCAACCTATGCTCGCCTTGTCGGCAAACTCGGCCAGATCTCGAATTTGACTGTTGGTGAGACCCGTAGTGCCGACCACGGGGCGCACTCCGTAGGCGATCGCCGCCCGCACTGATTCGTAAACGCTGCTGGGGTGGGTCAGGTCAACCATCACCGCTAGGCCCTGACTTTGGGCGGCGACCAGGGTAGCCTCCAGGTCGTTCATAATGGGCACTTCCAGAGGGCCGTAGCCAATCACCTCGCCAATATCCTCCCCCAGCAGGTCGGGATTTCTACCAATGGCTCCTACTAGGGTCATGTCGTCGGCCTGGGCCACAGCCTTGATCACCTCGCGGCCCATTTTGCCGCAGGCACCGTTGACCACAACGGGAATGGTGGTTTGAGCTGTCATAGCAGGAGGTATGCCTTAGGGGAAGGGTGAGATGAACTCAACGTTCAAAATTCAAAGTTCAAAACTAAGTTACTGGAACTTGCGGTCAAAGGACTTGAGGTATTCGGGCGACTTGAGGTATTCAGTGTTGACCCCCGACTCTCGGGGCAGAGAAATTTTGCCGGTGCGGGCAATTTCACGAATGCCAAACCGATTCAGCACCTGCACGATGGCCACCATTTTGCCGGGGTCGCCCACCACCTCTAGGGTGAGTGATTCCTCCGATATATCGACCACCCGAGCCCGAAAAATCTGCGCAAACTCAATAATTTCAGACCGGTTGGCGCTGGTGGCGTTGACCTTCAGCAGCATTAACTCGCGCTCAACGGAGGGTACACCGGTCACGTCGTTGACCTTCAGTACGTTGATCAGTTTGTAGAGCTGCTTGGTCAGTTGTTCAATCACCGCGTCATCGCCGGGCACCACCATGGTGATGCGCGAAACACCCGCCGTTTCGGCCGGCCCCACCGCCAGACTCTCAATATTAAAACCACGGCGGGCAAAGAGGCCGGAAATGCGGCTCAGCACCCCGGCTTCGTCTTGAACCAGGACCGATATCGTGTGTTTCATGGGCTCCTGGGGGAGCGCCGGACCTGGGAGCGCCGGACCTGGAATTGCCGAACCTGGAAGCGTAGAAGGGTTAACCATAGAGCCTGGGAAGGTAAAGGGCACCAGCACCGAAGCTGGCCCACGACAGCGATAACAGCGATAAAACTAGCAAACCACAATAATATCTCGAAAAGCTTCGTCTTAGGGTTGCACCCTCGCACCTTTCTCGCCGCTGTCACGCCTTTGATCGCTCCCCTAGGGGCCTGGCCGTAAAACGGCCCAGATGCCCTGAATTGGTTATCCTTGAGGCACTAGACCTACCGTCACGACCTTTGGCATGAGCGTATCTGGCCCACCCCAAGACCTGCAGTCGCCCCATAGTCGATTTCTCGACATTATCAATCTGCGCCCCGGCGAAGAAGAGCGCACGGGGCTGATGTTTGCCTCCTACACCGCCACCTCTATGGGTATTTTGTGGCTAGAGGTGAGTTCGGCGGCGCTGTTTTTGGGCGAATACGGGGCCTCTAGCCTGCCGTGGATCTATATTTTTAGCGCGGGGGTGGGGCTGGGGCTAAGCGTGGTGTACTCCTGGCTCCAGCGTCTGCTGCCCCTGCGCCGGGTGATTGTGATCATCGCCCTGCTGATGGCCGGGCCGATTTTGGGGTTTCGCTGGGGGTTGTCGATTCCCTGGCTGGTGCCCCCCATGGTGTTTTCGATGCGCCTGTGGATTGAGGCGATCTACGGGCTGAACGATCTCAACTTGTCGGTGACGGCCAATCAGCTGTTTAACATTCGCGAGATCAAGCGGGCGTTTCCGATTATTAGCAGCGGCAATCTGGTCGCCGATGTGATCAGTGGCTTTTCGGTGTACCTGCTGCTCAACCTGGTCGGTCTGCTGAATGTGCTGCTGCTGTCGTTTGTGGTGATGGTGGTGGGGGCAGGGGTCTTGTACTACCTCAGCCGCAACTACGCCCATGCCTTTCCCGACTCGCCCAAACGCCAGGCCGAAGATGCCGAAACGGCCGAGAGCTTTCGATCGCGCCAGCGGCTCCAGGGGCCGATTCAGCAGTACGTGGTGCTGCTGTTTGCATTCTTTGTGCTGGCCCAAATGCTGATGTTCTCCATTGAGTTTCAGTTTTTTAACCAGCTTGAGACCAGCCTGGATGTCCAAACCATTGCGGTATTTTTGGGCTTTTTCAGCGGTCTACTGGGGTTGATTGAGCTGTTGACCCAGTGGTTTACCTCCAGCCGCTTGATCGAGCGGGAGGGGGTGTTTAAGGTGGCGCTGGTATTGCCTACGGTGATTATGGTTCTGGGGTTGACCACTCTGCTGGTCAGCTACCCGGCCTGGCTGGGGGCCCGGGCGATGTTTGTCGGGCTGGTGGTGCTGAAGTTTTTTGACGAGTGGCTGCGCTACACCCTGGTCGCCACTACCCGGCCCATCTTATTTCAGCCGATTCCAGACCAGGTTCGCAGCACGGTGCAATCCTGGGTGGGGGGAATTGCCGAACCGCTGTCGATGGGGGGCACCGGGGTGGCTATTTTGCTCACCATCGCCGCTTGTAACCACCTCGGCCTGGACGATGAGTTGACCCAGGCCCAGTTTTTTTTGCTGGGTACGGTGCTGGCGGCTCTGATCTGGTTTGGCATTATGGTGCTGCTGCGATCGCGCTATCTCAATCTGCTGGTGCAGGGGGCCGAGCGGGGCCTGTTGACCTTGTCTGACGCCAACCTGCGGGTGCTGAAGCGGGCCTTTGTGGAGCAGCTAGAAACACCGGGGTCAGAGGCCAACAAGCGATCCTGCATTGAGCTGTTGGGCCACATCGACCCCAAAAATGTCGGCGAAATTTTGGCACCTCGCCTGGCTGACCTCTCCCCTGGCCTGCAGCGGCAAAGCCTGGAGGCCATGCTAGAACACCCCAATAGCGCCTACACCGGCCAGGTCAACGACCTGATCCGGGTGCCCCAGCAGGCCCCAGAGACCCTGGCCCTGGCCCTGCGCTATGTGTGGCTGTCCCAGGAGGATTTCAACATTAACGATCTGCGTCCTTATCTGCGGCCAGAGATCGATGCCGTAGTCCGAGGCACCGCCGCGTCGTTGATGCTGCGGCGGGGCAATTTGCAGGAGCGGGCGGAGGCCACCGCCACCCTGCGCAAAATGCTGGTACACGACGAAGAGCGGGAACGGGTGATGGGCTGTCGGGCCCTGGGGGAAGCCGACTACATGGAGTCGCTCAGCATCTACATTGATGACCTGCTCCAAGACCCTTCGCTGCGGGTACGGCGGGCGCTGCTGGAGGCGATCGCCGCCACCCAGTACAAAAAGTACTACCCCTCCCTGCTCAAGGCCTTGCAGTATAAATCGACCCGAGAGGCCGCCATCGGTGCCCTCACCCGGCTGGGCGATGAGGCCCTGCCCATGCTGGAAAATCTGGCTCTAGATCAGTCTCGACCCGATCTTCTCCGCAACCAGGCCTGGCAGGTGATTGGCAACATCGGCACCCTGCCCGCCCTAGAGTTTTTAATTGCCAGCCTGGTCACCACCTGGGGCAGTACCCGCCGCCATATTCTTCGGATCTTGCTCAGCCTCTACCAAGAAACGGGGGTGAAGCGATCGACCCTGATCGATGAGGCCCTAGACCGGGTGCTGGGTCGCAGCGGTCTGGAGGAGTTGATCAATACCGAGCTGGCCTTTGCCGGGCAGATTTTAGCGGCTAAGGTCGACCTATCACCGGGTCAGGTGTCTGGCATTGAGGCCGACCTGCTGCGGGAGGCGCTCAACGGGCTCCAGAGCGATGCCACCGAGCGCCTGTTTATGCTGCTGCGCTTTGTGTCTCCGCCCACCGCCATTCAGGTGGCCCAGGTCAGCCTGAATGGGCCGGTCGCCAGCTGGGCGCGGGGCCTTGAAATTCTCGATAACGTGCTGGATGTGGCCAGTAAGCGATCGCTTTTGATCTTGCTAGACCGCCGCCCCGATGGCGATAAGCTCAAGCGCCTGGCGGCCTCTACAACGCTCATTTTCTACGAACCGCTGCCCGCCCCCGATCGCCTGCGCCAGTTCCTTGAGCTACGCTATTTCTTGTCAGACTGGGCGATCGCCTGTTGCTTTCACCTGGCTCGGGTGCAGCGGTGGAACCTGACCGTTGAGCATACCCTGGCCTCTGTGCAGCACCCCACCGGATTTGTGCGGGAGGCCGTGCTGGCCTACCTGGCGGTGGCCTCGCCCCGCGCCCTGCGGGAGCTGCTACCGCTGCTGCAGTACGACCCGGATCGCCTGGTGTTAGACCAAGTTAAACAGCTGATCAGCACCTATAATTTGGAGCCGAGCCCGCCCCATTAGTGCCCCTTAGCGCCCCTTAGCGATCGCGCGCTGGGCCAGTGTTCCTGTCACCATCCCCTATGTTAAACAGTGTCGAACGACTGCTCTTTGTCCGCAATGTACCGATCTTTCGAGAGCTGAGAGATGACTTTTTGGTGCGACTAGCGTCGGTGATGGACGAGGTGTTCTACGACAGCAACTACACCATCATCACCGAGGGCCTGGAGGGTCGAGCCATGTACATTCTCGTATCGGGCCGGGTCAGCGTACGCATTGGCAGCCAGGAGGTGGCCCAGCTTAAAACCGATGACTGCTTTGGCGAAATGTCGGTGTTTGATGCCGAACCCCGCTCCGCCTCGATTGTTACCCTGGAACCCTGCACCTGCCTGGTGCTGACCCAGCAGCAGCTCTACGATGCGATCGACGAGACCCCCGGCATTGCGGTCAATATTTTGCGGCTGCTCTCTCGCCGCATTCGAGAGCTTAACCTAGACCTCAACGAGATCAAGCAGCAGCTCGCCCAGGTTCCCGCTCCCCCGCCCCTGCGACCCCAGTGGTATCGTCCCCAGCCCTATTCCCAGGCAGAACCCCGGGCTCGTCCGAGCATCCAGGGCGAGTTCGGTGAGCTGTATTAAGAGATTCAGGTAGCCACCCTCTAGCCATTTGCTACGCTTAGGGCAGGCTTATCGTCATGGCTATGGTGCAAGCGCTCTCTCAACTCCTCACCTTTGAAGATTTTCTCGCCTGGTACCCCGATGACAAGGGGCGCTACGAGCTGATTGACGGCATGGTCTTTGATATGACCCCCACTGGCGACCATGAAGAAGTCGGCGCGTTTATTGCCCGCAAGCTTAATGTCGACATCGATCGGCAGGGCTTACTCTGCTTTATTCCCCGTACCTACATTGTGCGGCCACCGGTACTAGCCACGGGCTACCAACCCGATGTGTTGGTGATTAACAAAGCGGAGCTAGATCATGAGCCCCTCTGGAAAAAGTCGTCTGTGCTAATACGGGGCGAATCGATCAAACTCGCTGTAGAGGTGGTTAGCACCAACTGGCGCGATGACTATGGCCGCAAGCTGTTTGACTATGAAGCCATGGGCATTGCGGAATACTGGATTGTCGATTTTCGGGCGTTGGGTGCACGGCGGTTTATTGGCTCACCTAAAACACCGACATTGTCACTGCATAGGTTGGTGGATGACGAATATCAAGTGCAGCAGTTTCGAGGAGATGAGTTAGTTAAATCAGTCGCGTTTCCAGACCTGAACCTGACCGCCAACCAGATCTTTCAAGCAGGTTTCTAGGAAATATAGCCAGCACCACTTTAGTGCTTTAGCTAGGGTCTGTTTTAAAACCCACTGGAAGC
>JAIXUR010000203.1 GCA_027483425.1 Cyanobacteriota bacterium
AAAATTCGGCCTGGGCGATCGCGCTGGGATACCGCTCCAGCAGCTGAGGCCATAGGGCGGCGCAGGTCTGGTCTCCTGGGGGGCAGCTCCAGGGCGTCACAAAGGGGGTATCGCCCTCTTGCAGGAGCAGATGCCCCAACCATTGCCCCACCCGATCACCCTCGGCGGCGGGCGGCTCCCAGCAGTACAGGCTGGCGTAGTTTCGACCGTCGGTGTTCTGGTAGGTGGTGACGCTGAGGGTAGCGGGGGCGGGGCAGTCTGCGGCGATCGCAGTGACGGCAGCGGGATAGCGCGATCGCACCTGCTCCAGGGGGTTCGGGGCGATCGCACCCGGCGGCTCTGCCTGGGGAGTGGCGGCTCCAGCGACCATCCCAAGCAGAGCCATCGGAGCTAGTACCAGACCGATCAGCTTCAGCGTGTGTTTTTTAAGGCTCATAATCCTGATAACGATTTCCGCATCTTGACGCAGGCCATTTCCTGGCCAGAGGCCAGGCGATGAACACCATGCTCTATGACTTCAAAGCCCTGCTTACTATAAAACGCTTCCGCATTTAAGGAGGCATCAGCCGTTAGGGCGGACAGCCCCAGCACTATGGCCTCCTGTTCTAGCCTCGCCAAAAGGCTGGCACCGATGCCCCGGCGGCCATAGTCGGGATGAACGTACACCCCCTGGAGTTCGCCACCCTTGTCAATAAAGCCGAATCCCACGCATTGACCCTTGTGCTTGGCCACTACCATGCGATGGTTAGGGTTTTCAATCCACCGTTGCCGGATGCGCTCCACGCGAGCCTGGGTAATCGGCCGCCGTGACCACTGTTCGAGAATGGCCTGGGGATAGGCGGAGGAAGCCGTTTGATGCACCGCCGCGCCATGGATCTCCAGCAGGGCTCTGGCCTCTTCGGGGTGTGCGGGTTCAAGGGTAATTTGGCTCTCTACAGTCATCCTTGGCATCCTCCATTAATCGCCCCAGAGGCGGCGGCGGGCGGGGCCTTGGAGGCGATCGTGGGCATCGCGCAGCAGGGTGGGAATATCCAGCTGCTCGGGGCAGCGGGGCAGGCAGTCGCCGCAGTCGGTGCAGTGGTTGGCCTTGCGACCAGGGAACCAGTGGCCCGCGTTCTCAAACATGCGGTAGCGGTAGGTGCCAAAGGGCTGCATGTCGTAGGCGATCGCCAGGTTGCGCAGGCGCAGCACCTCGGGAATGTGAATCGCCTCGGGGCAGGGCAGGCAGTCGTAGCACTGGGCGCAGCGATCGCTCCCCAGGGCCGTGGATTCCTGCGCCGAGAGCCGTTGGAGAACCGCGAGTTCTGCTGCACTGAGGGGTTGGGTTTGCTGCCCCAGGGCCGCCAGCGAGGTCAGCTCGGCGGGGATGGCGGGGCCGGTGCTGAGGGTCGTAATGCGGGGGTCGCTGAGCAGCCAGCGGTAGGTCAGCTCCAGGGGCGTAAACGGGGCGCAGAGTTCCCTCAGCCGCTCGGGCGGGCTGTAGAGCATTCCCCCTTTGTCGCCGGGGGAAATGATGAAAATACCCAGGTCGCGCTGGGTGGCCAAGTCGATGATGGCGGCATGGCGCTGGAAGAAATAGTAGTAATGCAGGTTGACAAAGGCAAACTGGTCGGTGGCGATCGCCCCCTCGATCACCTCCCGGCTGCCGTGGGTCGAAAACCCCACCTGGCCAATTCTGCCCTCGGCCTGGAACCGCCGCACCGCCGCCATACAGCCCTGGGGATCGCTCACCCAGGCCAGGTGCTCTGGGGTATTGAGGCCATGGATGGCGAGGCAGTGGATATGGTCGAGGCCCAGCCGTTCTAGGGAGCCCTCCAGGTGCTGCGCCATGGTCGTCGCATCGGCCTGGGGCGTAATCTTAGTAGTAATCACCAGATTCCCAGGCACCGCCTGGGTACGCAGAAAATTCCCCAGCCAGGCTTCGCTGGCACCGTAGCCCTGGGCCGTTTCGATGTGGTTAATGCCCAGGGCCAGTCCCGCGTTGAGGGTGTCGCGAAAGTTGTCCTCAGAGCCGAGGGCGCGCATGGTACCCAGGGACAGCACTGACAGCGATAGATTGGTGCGACCAAAGCGCCGGTAGTCCATGGGTCCCCGAGAGGTCTGGGCTTAGGAGTCTGAACTTTCGAAGCTGTCGTTGCTGGTGGAGGACTTGCCCCGGTGGGTGAAGTCGGAGGGGTTGATGTTCGCCAAAAAGGCCTGAAACGCCTGCTTCTCAGCCTCGTCGGCATCGCTATCGACAGGGATCGAGGCCTCGGCCACCACCTCTTCCATCACCCAGATCGGGGCATCAAGGCGCAGGGCGATCGCGATCGCATCGCTGGGGCGGGAGTCAAGCTCCCGGCGCAGTTCACCCTTGCTTAGGGTCAGCAGGGCGTAAAAGGTGTTGTCTTGCAGCGAATGAATCACCACGCGATCGAGGGACATATCCCATTCATCGAGGAGATTGACAAAGAGGTCGTGGGTGAGGGGGCGGGGGGAGGGCTGGTTTTCCAACACGGCGATGATGGAGTTGGCCTGCTCGCGACTGATATAGATGGGCAACTGACGGCGATCGGTGGTATCTCGCAGCAAAATCACCGGAGTTCGCGACATCGCGTCCAGGGCAATCCCGGCGACTCTCATTTCAATCATTGGTTTGGCCTCTTGGATCCATTGATTGGTGTGCTCTAGCGTGACTCATCGACCGTAGGAACGATACCTTACTAGTGTAGTGGTAGTGCAGTGAGCTAGGCCATGGGGCTAGAACTCTGGGCGGTGGGCAGACCGGGCAATTCCCACGGACGACAGGCCGGGAGGGGCAAACTGGCATCATCCTCAAGGGGCCCTGGGCAGAGTTTACGTGCTTAGCCTAGCTCAGCTAATCCAGAGACTGATCTAAATCGAGATACTCTAAAGGAAAAATTTATTGATTTAAGTATGCCCTGATCGCGTCCAGGCAACCCGTGATTTCCCTGTGAATTTTCTTAAGGTTTAGCCATGTTTACTGGATTGATCCAAGCCGTGGGCACCCTTTTTCACCGGGGTGATACCCAGGTCTACCTGCGCTGGGAGACCCATCCCCTGCCCGCCGCCCTCACCGATGTGGAACTGGGGGATAGCATTGCCATAGACGGCATTTGCCTGACCGTAGAGACCCGGTTGCCCGATGGCTTTGTGGCGGCGGTCTCACCCGAGACCCTCGATCGCACCAGCCTGGGCCAGCTGGCCGACGGCAGTCGGGTCAACCTGGAGTCGTCGCTGCGGGTGGGCAGCAAGATTGGCGGCCACTTCGTCACCGGCCACATCGACGGCCAGGGGCATTTAGAAGCGGCGATCGCCACGGCGGACTCCTGGCGGCTGAGCTTTACCGTGGGCGATCGCCGGGTGGCCCGCTACATCGTGCCCAAGGGCAGCATTGCGGTGAATGGCATTAGCCTGACGGTGGCCGACTGTAGCCCCAGTGGCGACTGGTTCGCGGCAGCGGTGATCCCGGTGACCTACCGGGAAACCACGCTGCAATACCTGCGTCCGGGCCAGGCGGTGAACCTGGAGGGCGATGTGCTGGGCAAGTATGTGGAGAAGTTTATGGGGGGCAAGGGGGAGCCTACGGCGGCGGCGGATCGGCTGTCGCTGGAGTTTTTGGCCGAGCACGGCTACTGAGGCAATTAGGTGACGGCAATGGCTCCCGTAACCCTCCACCTCCTGTGCGGCAAGATGGCGGCTGGCAAATCCACCCAGGCCCGCAAGCTGGCGAGCCAACCCGGTACGGTTCTGATCAGTCAAGACGAGTGGCTGGCCAGTCTCTACCCTGGCGAGCTGAACACGCTGGAAGACTATGTTCGATGTAGTACGTGCCTCAACGGTGTGATGGCTGCCCATGTTGAGGCGTTGCTGAGGGCGGGGCTTTCGGTCGTCCTCGACTTTCCGGCCAACACGGTGAAGAGCCGCCAATGGATGAAGGCTATCTTTGAGCGCGCTGGGGTTGCCCATCGTCTTTATTACCTGGATGTGCCAGACGCAGAGTGCACGCGGCGGCTTCGCCTTCGCAACGAAAGT
>JAIXUR010000608.1 GCA_027483425.1 Cyanobacteriota bacterium
GGGCACCCCTCCTAAGGAGGGGAGGTGACCGACTTTTCCGTTGCGTGGGATTCCTTTAGGCTGACGTTGATGTAGCATCGCTGCGCTCAACAGCATTCCGCGTAGGGCACAGAACTGCCGCCCGAATTTGAGATCGCGCTTTGAATCTGGTACAGTGCGGCATACCGTTGCCCCAGACGCATCAGTTCGGCGTGGGTGCCCTGCTCTAAAATGCGCCCCTGCTCCAGGTAGAGGATCTGGTCAGCGGAGACCGCCCCTTGCAGGTTGTGGGTGATCAAAAATGTGGTGCAGCCCTTGGTCAGGCGTTCTAGGGCTTCGCTGACCGCCTGATCGTTTTCGTTGTCGAGGCCCACGGTAGGCTCGTCGAGAATGGCAATGGTGGCTTTGCGGACGGCGGCGCGGGCGATCGCAATGCGCTGCCGCTGCCCCCCGGAAAGGGTCGCCCCCCGTTCGCCCATCAGGGTGTCGTAGCCGTCGGGCAGCGCCATGATGAAATCGTGGGCATTGGCTAACTTGGCCGCCGCCTCAATCTCGGCATCGGTAGCCCCCAGGGCACCGTAGGCAATGTTGTCGCGCACGCTGACGGCAAACAGTACGCTGTCTTGCAGCACAATGCTGACCTGGCGACGCAGCGACTCGACCTTGTACTCCCGCAGATCGTGGCCATCGATCAGAATATTGCCCTCGATCGGGTCATACAGCCGCAGCAGCAGGCTGACCAGGGTAGACTTGCCACCCCCCGATGGCCCCACTAGGGCGATCCGCTGACCCGGCTTGGCCTCAAAGGAAAGGCCGTGGAGAATGCGCTTGCTGGGTTCGTAGCCAAACACCACGTTGCGAAAGCTAACCTGGCCCGCGAGGCGAGGCGAGTCGATCGCCCCCCGCACATCCCGAATCTCTGGCACCGTGTCCAGAATGTCGATGATGCGCTCACCGGAGGCGGTGGCCTTGGCGATCTGGGCCATGTGCTTGGCCAACTGCTTGGTGGGCCTAAAGGAGGTCTTCAGGTAGGTCATAAACACCAGCAGATCCCCCGGCGTTGCCCCCCCGGTGGTGACCAACTGCACCCCCCGCCACAGCACGACGGCAGTGGCCACCGCTACTAAAATCTCTACCGTGCGCTGCAACCCGGCGGAGAGCTGCTGGGTGCGGGCTACATCCTCTAGGCTCTTGGTGTTGTCGGTGGCAAACATGCCCTCCAGCATGCCTTCTAGCGACAGTGCCTGCACCACCTTGATGGCGTTGATCGCCTCGGAGGCGGTGGCCGCCATGGCCCCCTCCCGCTTGCGCTGCTGCCGCGCCACCTGATGAATCTGCTTGGTTAATTTTGTGGCCGTGAAGATAAACAGCGGGAACACCAGCAGCCCAATCAAGGCTAGCTGAGCATTCATCCAGAACATCACCGCTACCATGCTGACCAGGGTCAGGGTATTGACAATCAGCGGTACGGCGGCGGTAATGATCACCTCCCGCAGGCGATCGATGTCGTTGATGATGCGGGTGATCAGGTCGCCGCTGCGGGCTTTGCTATGAAACGACAGGGAAAGCCGTTGCAGGTGGCCGTAAAGCTGAGCACGAATTTTGGCAATGATGCGGCTCGAGGCGATCGACAGGCTGACCAAGCTCATGTAAGAAGCCCCCGCCTTCAGCGCCGTCGCCAACACGATCGCCGCCGTCAACACCGTCAGCAACCACAGTTCTGGGATGTCGTTGAGAAACGGAATCGGTAGCGGCAACGCCGTGGACTCGGGCACAATAATATGATCAAAAATTAGCTTCAAGGGCCAAGGCTCTAGCAACTGAGCCAAAATTTCACCCAGCAGCCCCACCCAGGCCAGGGTCAGCAAAAATTTTTCCTTGCGAACCTCAGGCCAAAACCGGGTCAAAATGCGACGCCAGCCAACAATGGTCGCCTTGGCCGTTGTTGGCCGTTTGCGTTTGATCAGCGCTGAACTCATGCGGGGAAATCCTCAACGGGAATCTGGGTTTAGGGTTTAGGGTTGTGATGCACGGTTAGCGGTTAGCGGTTAGCGGTTAGCGGTTGGCGGTTGGCGGTTGGCGGTTGACAGGATGCCTTGGGTCTGACGCCGTTCACCGCCAACCGCGCACCGTTCACCACCAACCGTTTCCCCCCTTAGCTCGCCACTGCGGTCAGTTGCGATGGTTCAGAACCGGCCACAGGCCAACGCGATAGCACCATCTGATATACCTTCTGCCAGTTCTGCTGTTCCACCCCAGGGGCTAAGGCTTGCAGCACCTTTTGCCGTGCCGCCAGCCCCAGCCGGTGGCGAAAGTCGGGCGCGTCCACCAGGCAACTGAGCGCCGCTGCCAGGGCCTCACTAGACGCCGGGGGCACCAGCAGGGCATCTTCCTCGTGGTCGAGAATCTCGCCGATCGCATCCACCGGAGTACCGACAATGGCGCGGGCCGCCAGCATCGCCTCTAGCAGCGTGTTGGGGCAGCCGTCGTGGATGGAGGGGATGGCAAAAATATCCATGTGGGGCAGGTAGGCCAGGGCCTCGGTGCGGCTGACTTTGCCGGTGATCACTAGGCAATCGCCCAGCCCGCTGGCGGCCACCTCTTGCTCCCAGTAGACCCGCTCTTTTTCCACAAAGTCGCCCACTAGCAGCAGGGTAATGTCGGCCTGGGCGTTAAGCAGCTTGCAGGCGTCGAGCAGGTATTCCAGCCCCTTCTTATCGCGAAAGTTGCCCGACGAGCCAATCACCGTGCCCCGCAGTCGCTCCACCAGGGCAGGCTGGGGCAGCGTCTCAAAGTCGATGGGGGTAATAGAGTTCCAAAACGCCGACGATTTTGTGCGAATCGAGGGCACCAGCACCCTGGCCCGGTGCATCAGGTCTTGGCTGACGAAGGTGACCCAGTCGGAGTTGGCCAAGGTCCAGCTGATCTGGCTGAGCTGTTGGGGGCTAAACAGATGTTTTTGCAGATCAGCCCCGCGAATGCTGTTGATCACCGGCAGGTCATTTTCCTGGGCCAACAGCGTGGTTAAAAAGCCCATTTCATTGATGAAAAAGGCGTGGAGCAGGTCAAAACGGTACTGGGTGTGGAGGGCGGCGAGCTGGTCGTAGAGGTCGCAGAGGTAGTCTTGCTCCTTGGCCATGGGCGATCGCACCGCCGCCTTCAGTCGGTGCACCGTCACCCCATTGACGGTAGAGGTTTGGCAGCTCGACCGCCGAAACAGTCCCGCCTCGGCCTCAGATTTTTCGTCCCGAAACACGGCCCGAAACACAGCGACATGCACATCAAATCCTAGGGAAATTAGCATCTGGGAAATGCGAAATACTGACTCGCCTACACCCCCCACATCCGGGGGAAATTCCAAGGTGGTCATACAAATTCGTAGCGTCATCAGTTCATCCTCAACTATGGGGAAAAGATCCCAGGGTTCTTTACTCAATGCCAGAGATTTTGGCCTGTCCGCTAGCAGAACCCTGGGATCTGCTGCTGTGACTGATCTGCCGGGCGAGATCCCAGGGTTCTTTGCTCAATGCCAGAGATTTTTGTCTGTCCACTAGCAGAACCCTGGGATCTACTTGCCTCAGGCCGCAATTTTGTCTCGGATATTAGCTTTCACCGGAGAGCTATCGGGTACCGCACCCGAAGCTCGCTTCGTTACCAACACCTTGGCTTTGTGGCTACGGTGACGCTGATAGAAGAAATCATTGAGCCACTGTTCCAAGCCATTGAGAAGCTGCTCCAACCCGGCATGGCCGCGCCCAAAGGTGAGCCGCTGCACCAGGGGCTTTACCAGTAGCTCTCGCCGCCGATTGCCGATAATTCGGTAGCGTTTTTTGAAGTAAGAATCCTCCGCTAAGTTCCATTTTTGTCTCAGGTGATCGAGGCTGGCCCGATCCCATGCATTACACCAGCGCACCATAAAGTAGGGCAGGTCGTACCATTTAAAATCGGGCAGGGGGTTGGTGCCAAACAGTTCCTCCAGCCCCTTTTTGTTTTCGGCAATACCCACAGTGTCGGTGGTGACAACGGCCTCTCGCTCGCAGTAGATATTGCCCCCCGACTCTTTCACCGACAGGCAAAAGTCGATGTGCTCTCGCGTGGCCAACATGCCTTCATCCAACAAGCCCACTTTGGCAAAGACATCGGTGCGGGCCATCAGGCAGTGGAACTCCACATAGTCGCACTGGGTACGGTGCATTTGGTCTTGCACCTGGGCGATCGCTTGGCCGGTCAAATAGGCCTCCTGCCGCAGCCGCCGCTTCACCCGGCCATCGGGCTTCACATCGTTGAGAATGTAGGTGGCCCCGCCCGCGTTGTGGATCACGCCCAGCTCCGGTTTGCCAATGCAGGTCAACGGGCCAACCACTTCAGCCCCAGTTTCTTCTGCACAGGTCACCAACTGCGTCAGCCAGCCCGGCTCTACCACCACGTCATTTTCAAGGAAAACCACATACTGCGCCTTGGCCTCTTTCAACACCTGGCGCAGGCCCACATTTCTAGCCTGGTTGGGCGAAATGTAGTAGTCGGTGCGAACCAACGTAAAGCCTTTTTCCTTGGCCTGAGCATTCAGGTAATTCCGAATAATGGGCGGGGTACACACATCCACATACACCAAATCAAAGGGATAGTGAGTGTTGCGATAGACGCTTTCTAAAGATGCCTGGGTATGACTAAACCGCTCCCTCGGGCCAACCACAATGGTGACCTTCGGCATAGTTTTAGATCTCATATCAGAGTCAACTATCATCGTTTTATCTCCTGCTTATCCGTCAAAAAATCTCGCCATAGGGTGAACAATTCCCACCATTCACCTCTGCTCTAAAAGATCAACCCGTAGGGTGCATTAGCGAAGCAATGCACCTGTGACAGACAGCTCATTCCTGGGAGCAGCTTTAGCAGAATTAGCCTGCTCACTGACATCTTGAGCTGTTGCCACAACTCGTCCTGCGGCGGTATGGGCTTTTGGGTCACCCGTAAGCAGCTGCTGCAATTTCATCGCCGCCTGCTGAGCACCATCCAGATGGAAACCATGGGTTTTATAGGGCTTCCCAAAGGCACTTAAAATGTGCTCTATCAGCGGCTCTGGAGCCAAGTCGTACTCAGTCAACACAGTGAGAATGCCTAGCTTTTCTAGTTTGCGGGCGCGCAAACTTTGCTCCCCCGATTGGTCTTCCGATGGCGAGGGATAGATCAGCGATCGCACCCCCGTCTTCAGCACATTCATCGTCGTGTTGTAGCCCCCCAGGCTAATCGACAGATCGGCCCGCTTGAGGTAATCCATCAACCGGGGCGTAAAGCGGCGCACCACCAGATTGGGGGTATCCGCCGCTATGGCCTGAAGCGTTACTAGATCCGCCTCGGGTAGGTAGGGCCCAGTAAAGGCGTAGATTTTATGGGGAATAATCTGGGCCAGGGTAGGGGCGATGGATGCGATCGCCCTGAGCAGCCCATACCCATAGCGACCACCGCCCACACTCACCACAATGCTCGACTCTAGCTGGCTCAAATAATGGCGATCCTCACCGTCCAGCGACAGCGACTTAGCCTTTGACTGGGTCACATAGCCGGTGTAAAACACCTCAGGATTCAGCTCATTTAGACTAGGGAAGTTTTCCTCTAGCCGCTGCAACTGCGCGTCAGAGTGATACAAAATCAGGTCGTAGTAGCGGTTGATCCAGGTGCAGGTTCTGGCCTGTTTTTTGGCCCGTAGCTGGTCAGACATTTCCTGGGTCATGATGATGTCCCGCAGGCAGCACACCACCTTGGTGGGGTAAGCCGAGGCTTCAATATGCTGTAGCAGTGGAATCAACTCAAACCGCAGTGTGTGTTTACTGAACGGAAACCCCTCGGTAATCAAGCAGTCGGGCTGAATCTCGTCAAAGGTCGCTAAAAGTAAGGCTAGGCGCTGTTCTTGAACCTTTTCTAGAGACTGAGATGCCTCCACGACCTTGAGCACTGGCCCTTCCATGTATAGCCCCGGTAGGTGAATCTCGTTCACCCCGTCAGGCAGCTCAAACCCCGGCACCACCTCCCCACCGTGGACAAAATACACCTCAAATTGCTGGGCTAAACTGCGGACAATTTCGGTGCTTCGCACCAGGTGGCCAATGCCCGCTAGATGCTGGCTATAGAACATGATTTTTTTCATAGAGTCCTCTTAGAACGTTGCTCAGGAGCTGAATATCTAACTGGATTGAGCAAGGGATAGACTGGTCAAACCTGGAGTATTCATCCCCTCCTAGGAGGGGCAGGGGTGGGTCAATCTCAGTCTTTGAAAACCTATTCCCCGGTAATAACTTATTGGTGAATGCCGTGTTGACCCACCCCACCCTTCGGGCACCCCTCCGAGGAGGGGAGAGCGCTAATCAAATGCTCACCCAACGGCAATCTCCACTTTTGGATAAGCCAAATCCTTCACGTAGGCAGCCGTTTTTTCGACGCCTTGAAAATCGAAGGATCGCGATGGAGGTTTCTGCTGAAAGCAATCCACCACCCGCCGGGCAAACTGTGCGGGTTGCAGATCCTCGGGACGCATGACCCGCACAATACCCAA
>JAIXUR010000057.1 GCA_027483425.1 Cyanobacteriota bacterium
ACGGGTTGTGGGCGAGTTTGGGGAACTGCCGTTAACTGATAAGCTCCTCCTTGGCTCAGATTGACCCACCCCTAACCCCTCCGAGGAGGAGACAGGTAGCCTGCTTTTGCGAAGGAGAAAATCATCCTGAACTCAGGTTCTTATCGGTTCCCCACCCGGGGACGGCGATTATGACTAAAATGCTGGTGCTGCAATCGGGGCAACCTGGGTGAAAATTCTGCTCTTAGGGCTGGGGGTTGGGGTACTGGCGATCGCAATTATCGAAGCCCTGCTGCGGGTCAAATATGGTCTCGGTAACCCACCCCTCTACGTGGCCGATGCCCGCACCGGCTACCGTCTAGCTCCTAATCAGAGCCTGCGGCGGCGCGGCAACCGCATTGAGATCAACCAGTATTCCATGCGGGGGCCAGCCCTTGAGCCCCAGCGCCCCCCGGAGACGCTGAGGGTGCTGATGGTGGGCGATTCAATTGTCAACGGGGGCTGGTGGACCGACCAGTCTGACCTCCTATCGTTGAAGGTGCAAGCGACCCTCGAGCGTCTAGAGCTGCCGGGCTTTGAATCTGTGGAGGTGCTGAATGCCTCGGCCAACTCCTGGGGGCCGCGCAATGAGCTGGGCTACGTGCTGCGGTTTGGCACCTTTGAATCCCAGGTGGTGCTGCTGGTGCTCAATACCGACGATTTGTTTGCGATCGCCCCCAACAGCTACGAACTGGGCCGCAATCCTCAATATCCGGTGCATCGCCCGCCGCTGGCGCTGTGGGAAGTGGCCCGCCGCCGCCAAAAGATTGCCCCCAGTGCAGAGCTCCAAGCCTTGCACGATCAGCCCGGCGATCGCGTGGGGGTCAATTTGGAAGCCCTGCGCCAGCTGAATCAGACTGTTAAGACCGCCCAGGGTCAATTGGCGATCGCGCTCACCCCCCTCCGCCGCGAACTCGAGAACGACGGCCCCCGTGACTACGAACTCGTGGCCCGCCAGCGACTCACAGACTTCGCCAGCGCCCAGGGCATTCCCTACCTGGATTTTTTGCCTCGGTTCCAGCAAACCCACTACGAGCTACTTTACTTTGACCACATTCACCTCAGCGCCGAGGGCAATGAGTGGGTCGGGCAAGCCCTGGCGGCCCTGGTAGCCGAGGGTTGGAGTGGCGGTAGGGCGATCGCCCTACCGCCAGTGGATGAACCCATGACCGACCTATGGCAGGAAATTCATCAAGCTCGTCAATAACACAACCTTTTTTAATATTGTGTTACATTGTGGCTGCAAGTAATCTGAGTAGTCTCGATGAACCCCCAATCCCCCACGGTGCTGGAGCGGCGGAAGGTCGATATCCTCCAACTGTTCTTTTTCCTGTTGGGTGCTTCCCACATTTCGGATGTGCTGCGCTCGACTGAGCGGCGACGGCAGCAGCGGCCTCCGGTGCTCCAGTATGTGTCGTTGGCTATGCTGGCAATGGCGATCGCCAGCGCGGCCGAGATGTGGTTGCTGTAGCTTGCCTGACGTAGGCTGTGGGTCGCTCTCATCCAGCCGGGTGGGGTTTACTTTATCTACGCACCCATTCTCCCCTGACGTGGGCCGTGGGTCTGGGGCCTGTTGTTCCTGACCAACCGAGGTGGGGCTTAACGTGACCCACGCTACGCACACATTCTCCCCTGACGTGGGCCGTGGGTCTGGGGCCTATTGTTCCTGATAAACCGAGGTGGGGCTTAACGTGACCCACGCTACGCATCCACCCACCCATCCACTCCTCACCCTCCCTGCTGAAGCTCGCCGTAGGCGGCGTAGACTCCCTGAACCGTGTACCAGTTTAGAAAGATGCGGGCTAGCTCCAGGGCTAGGGACGGTTTGCCCTGCTGGATCAGCCAGCGCAGGAGCGGGGCCATGGTTTTTTCGTTGAGTCGCCCGCCTGCGGTCAGCACCCCCCAGAGCACCTGATGCAGCCAGGTCATTTGAATCATCATGCGCACTTCGCGGGTGGGATGCTTGGTGTAGAACACAGCCCCCATGCGGCCCCGCTGAATTTCTTGCTCGATCATTTTGGGAATTTGGTCGAGGGCGAAGGGGGGGTGGTAGTGGTAGCCCACGGCTTCGGGAACCTTGACCATGGTGGTGCCCAGGTTCTTGAGGCGCACTCCCAGCTCTAGGTCTTCCCAGCCGTACTGGCTAAAGTCGGTGTCAAACAGGCCTGCGGTGATCAGCCAGTGTTTTGCGATCGCCACATTGGCGGTGTCAAAAAAGGCATTGGAAAAGTCAGTGACCTTGGCCGGGGCCTCGGTGGGTTGGTCGAAATTGTCGGTGTTGACGAGGCGACCGGCGGTAAACACGCGATCGTCCCCCAGGCGCTGGTAGGCGTCGGCTAGGGCCCGAGCGTGGGCCTGAATAGAGCCAGGCGGCAGGATTACATCACTATCAATAAAGGCAATGGTATCGCCCTGGGCCACCTGCACCCCGTAGTTGCGAGCGGCCCCGGCCCCACCGTGGTGGCGCTCCACCAGTCGCAGGTGGGGAAACTCGGCCGCTTGTTCCCGCAGCCA
>JAIXUR010000256.1 GCA_027483425.1 Cyanobacteriota bacterium
CCACCGAGCGCAAATTTCAAGACAAGGCCTACGCTGACCAGGTGGCCACGCTTTTCCTAGACGAGCTGCTCAAAAATGGCACCACGACCGCCCTGGTTTTTGCAGCGGTGTTTCCGGCCTCAGTGGATGCATTTTTTGAAGCGGCGATCGCCCGTAACCTCCGCATGATCAGCGGCAAGGTGATGATGAATCGCCACGCGCCAGATTATCTCTGCGACACCGTCGAGTCGTCCTACACCGATTCCAAGGCCCTGATTCAGAAGTGGCACAAGCAGGGGCGACTGCTCTATGCGGTCACCCCACGGTTTGCCGGTACCTCCACCGAAGCCCAGCTGAAGCAGGCCGCCCGATTGCTGGAAGAATTTCCCGATGTGTACCTGCACACCCACATCGCTGAAAACATAGCCGAAGTCGAGTGGGTGGCGGGCATGTTTCCCCAGCACAAGGGCTACCTAGATGTCTATGACCAGACCGGGTTGGTGAAGGAGCGATCGGTCTTTGCCCACGGGGTGCAGTTAACCGACGACGAATTCCGGCGGCTGTCGGAGGCCAAGGCGGCGATCTCCTTTTGCCCCACCTCCAACCTGTTTCTCGGCAGTGGTCTGTTTAGGATCGAGCAGGCCAAGTCCGTTGAGCACCCCGTTAAGGTTGGGCTTGGTACCGACGTGGGCGCGGGCACGAGTTTCTCAATTCTGCAAACCACCAACGAGGCCTACAAAGTAGCCCAGCTGCGGGGCCAAAAATTGTCGGCTTTTAAATCTCTATTTCTGGCTACCCTCGGCGGCGCTAGGGCGCTCTGTCTAGAGGATAAAATCGGCAGCTTCGACCCCGGCAAAGAAGCCGACTTTGTCGTGCTGAATCCCCGCTCGACGCCGCTGATGGCCTTTCGTAACCCCATCCAACTCCCAGCGGCCCTGGATGACCTGGCCGACATCGCCTTCTCGCTGATTATGCTTGGGGACGATCGCGCCATCGCCGCCACCTACATTATGGGTGAACGGGCCTACCCCGCCTACACCAGCGGAGTTACAGATCCGAGTCGCCCTGCACTCCCTGAATAATCCGCGCCAGCTCGCTCTTTTCGTCTACCGAAATGCGCGTGGGCGAACCGCTAATAATGCGCTCCAGGTTGCGGAACGAGTCTTTGATATCCGGCCCCTGGCTGTTAATGGTGTACTCGCGAATGCCCTTGTCGTGCCAAGAGCCGCGCATCTTAAACACGTTGATAGCCCGGGATAGTTCCCCCCGTACCTCAACGTACTGGAGCATCAAAATCGTGTCGGTAATGGTCGAAATGTGAGACTCGGTAATCGAGTGCAGCCCCATGAACTGCTCGGTGGTGTTGGTGAAAAAGCCGGTAATTTCTTCCTGCTTGGCAAACCCTGTCACCCCAATCACAAACTGCCGGAACGAGTTGTTGCTCACCCCGCGATCGAGGGCCGACAGGGAGTCAATCGCCACCCGCGAGGGCTTGAACTGAGAAATTTCGGTTTTGATGGTTTGCAGGTGGTCTTCTAGGCCCGCCGACTCGGGATAGGCGCAAATAATCTTCAGCAGCCCTTGCTCCTCCATGGACTCAAAATCGACCCCCCAGGAGTAGGCGTTGCGAGACAGCTGGGCCCGCGACTCTTCGTAGGCAAACAGGATCGCCCGCTCGCCATGCTTGCAGGCATCCACCAAAAACTTGCTGACCAGTAGGGTTTTGCCCGTACCGGTGGCCCCGGTCGCCAAAATAATTGAATCTCTGAAGAAGCCGCCGCCACACATTTCGTCTAGGGTGGCCACCCCCGACGATACTCGAACGTTAGACGATCGCTGGGTTAGCTGCATGGCCCCTAGGGGGAAGATGTTGATGCCAGTGTTGGTAATGGTGAAGGGGTATTCTCCCTTCATGTGGGTGGTGCCCCGCAGCTTGAGAATTTCAATGGTGCGCCGTCGCCGCTCCCCTTCCAGGGCATTGCGCACGATCACCACATTGTCAGAGACAAACTCTTCGACCCCAAAGCGCGCCACCGGGCCGTACTCATCCAGGCGCTCGGTGGTCATGATGGTGGTCACCCCCATCAGTTTCAACCGGGCCACCACGCGAAAAATCTCCCGCCTCACGACCGAGGCGGCGTCGTACTGCTGAAATACCGCCGTCACCGAGTCAATCGAGACCCGCTTCGCCTTGTACTTGCGAATGGCGTACTGAATGCGCTCGATCAGGGCCGACAGATCAAAGTTGCCCACCACATCCTGCCCCTCGGGGTCGGGGGAGGCATCGAGAATAAACAGCTTGCCGTCATCGATCAACTGCTGAAGATTCCAGCCAAAGCTGTAGGCGTTTTGAATAATGTCTTCGGGCGATTCCTCAAAGGTGACAAACACCCCAGGCTCGTCGAACTGGGTGATGCCGTTGTAGATAAACTGCACCGCAAACAGGGTTTTGCCCGTACCCGAGGTACCGCTTACCAGGGTCGATCGCCCCGCCGGGATGCCCCCGTGGCTGATATCGTCAAGGCCCTCAATCATGGTGCGAATTTTCCGCACGCCGACAGGGGACGACGAGGGCTGCAGATCGGTTTGGTCAGAGTCTGTCATGGGAGATGGTTGAGGTTATGGGCCGTATAGCCGCCCATACATAAATTACTAGACATCCTGAGGATTAAGCATACCCCGAACCGGTGACCCTACTAGATTTAAGCGGACTCAACCGCCAACGCCTAAGGAAAGCCCGGCACGCCCATGGCAGGCTTGAGGTGGGCAGGGCAACCCTAACGGTTCATAACTTGGCCAGCGGAGTCATGGGCTGCCCCTAATGCTGCCCGATGCTGACCCAACGGCAGGTCTAGCCGTAGATTTCGTCTTCGCGTAAATCATCGTAGAGCAGATCCAGGCCAATCAGCACCCGTTCGCGATCGGACAGATCCCCAATAATTTTACGCACGGGAGGGGGCAAAATTTTGGCCAGGGTGGGGGTAGCCAAAATTTTGTCTTCCTCCGCCAGCTGCGGATTTTTGAGCACGTCAATCACCTTGAGGGCGTAAACCCCCTGAAACTCTTCTTCGAGAATGTTGTTGAGGGTCTTCAGGGCACGAATGGAGTTGGGGGTGTTGCCCGCGACGTAGAGCTTAAGGATGTAGGTCTTTTTTACGGAGCTCATGGAGACAACGCTCTGGGTGACAGGGACATGGATGATTGTATCGGGTAATTTTAAGGCCTAGGGCTGACGGGGAATCGATCGCCGGTACATTTCACACAGGTGGGCAATCACATCGATCAGGGTGAGGCGGTAGTCGAGCAAAATTTCTTCGCTGCGCCCCTCCAGCTTGAGCTGTTTGGCGAAGCCATCCATGAGCTGCATGTGAATTTCGACGATTTGGGCGACGGAGATATCGGCCATGAAGGCCTGGTCAACAAAGTCGTCGATGAGCTGATTGAGGTTAATTTTGGGGTCTTTGGCAAAGTAACCCAAAATAATCACGCGGTAGTCAGCCTTGAGCTGGGCCAAAAACGTGGTGCGGTCATCGGGGCTCATGTTGCGCAAAAAAGAGCTAGGACTGCGTTTGTAATACACCCCCAGATATCCCAAGCGGGCTTTGAGCTTTTCGGTCAGTCGATGCTGTTGGGCATTGAGGCTATCGGACGAAGCGGTTGATGGATCCGCGACATTGAACGGCGGTGACGGCGGGCTGGGGTGGGGCAGCCGTAAAAACTCTTGAATGGAGTTTTGAATCACCCGCTCAAGCTGGGGCCAGGCCTCGACGGCATGGTGGACTACGGCACCAGGGTAGGCCTCGGCCCCAGCCACCGGTACGGCATTGGTCTCTAGGGGGCGATCGCTGGCGGTGGCCACCGCTTCACCCAGCAAGACCACCACCGGCACCATCAGCTCTAGCTGCATCAGCGCAGGGCGTAGGGCCTGTCGCCAAACCTGGTCATCGACCACGAGACAATCGGGCAGATCAGGTCGACTCTGTAGCCAGTCTAGGGCGTCCTCGGGAACGGCGGTTTGATGCACTACGTATCGGCTTGGATCCAGATTTAACTCAGGAGCCTGCTTAGCCTGATCACCGTGGGTCAGGATATAGATCTGAAGGGGAGCAACCAAGGGGTGACAGCCGTGAGCAGGACAGGAAAACAGGCTGGCCTAAGCCAGGGCACAACAGCCAGAACCGATCTGGGCCGGAATGCACTACACCGACCTAGGGGGTGTCAGGATATTGTCAATTGTAAAGGGTGGTTGCCAGAATACAGCCGCCCCCCTAAACCTGGGATCAGTCCCTCCAGGGAATGATCCAGGCATGATCCAGGAATGACTCCGTGGCCCTGCCGCCCCTTCACGCCGTTTTAAGTGCCATCCCTCCAGGGAATTAGCCGGGAATTTAGCCCATGGCCCTGCCACCCCCTGACTACTTTTTAAGTTTTATCCCGGCCTATCCCCTGGCTACTCCTCTGGGAGAGATTGCCCACGCCCTCGGCCAGCCCGAAGCCATGACCCGGCCAGGCCGGTTTAGCCCCCTGGGAGAGGTGACACCGGCGGCGATCGCCCCCAGCCATATTGTGGTGATCGATGACGAAAATCGCCCCTTTGGTTCGATTCCCCTGGGGCGGCTCTGGGCGGTCTACCATAGCGCTGGGGCGGGTGGGGTTGAGAGGGCCGAGTACCGGCTGCTCGATTGCCAGCCCTGGCTAGAGCCGGTGGTAGAAGTCGTGGTCAATCAGCCCCTAGACGGCCCAGCCCTTAAAGATCTAGGTGCCCTGGCCCAGGGGGCCGTGTCCCCTGTCCTGGTGGTGGTCGACGCCGAGGGTCAATACCTGGGCATTGTGAACCCGCTGCGACTATTGGGCTGGCTAGCCGCGGGTGCTGACGGCGTAGACCCCAGGGAGACCCTGCCTAGGGGATCCATGGCACCGGGTTCGGCCCTGCTCTGGGGGGCACGTCGGGCCTGGGTGCTGGAGCTCAGCCACGCTCTCAAAACGCCGATTACTACGCTGCTGGGGCTGTCGACCCTGCTGTTGGACAGCCGGGTGGGGGCGTTGAGCGATCGCCAGTTTCGCTACGTCAGCCTCATGCGCCAGGCTATTCGTAAGCTGACCGCTCTGGTCAACCTGCTGCTTGACTGGATCCGCCTCGAGTCAGACCAGATTGGCCTAAATCTGGAGCGGGTGCATCTCCAGCCCCTGGCTGACGACCTCCTGCC
>JAIXUR010000202.1 GCA_027483425.1 Cyanobacteriota bacterium
ATCTCGCCCGATTGGCCCGCAAAACCTTGTGCTATTCCAAGTGCGTAAATATGCTGAAGCACTCTATCCGTTTGCTACTTCACTACCTCAAGTTTGGGGAGGTGCCTGTCCCAGCATAGATTCATACTCTTATTCAGCAACGCCGACGTTCTAGGGTCGATCCATCAGTTTTCCGATAGTTTCCTCACTTCTTATCCCACTGCTCCCTCATGCGCTGAATGCGCGCTAGCAGGGTTTCGTTCGACAGGCGCGAGGTCAGCCGCTCCACCAAGAGCGGAAACGCCAAGGGTGAGGGGCGCTGCGTGGCTTTCCACAGGACCGATCGCTGATCGAGCCGCCCCAGGGTCTTCGCCAACCGGTTGGTCTCCAGCTGGTCTTGCAGCACCTCCCGCTCCGCCTGTTTGAGCAGCAGATTGTCGGGCTCGTACTTGGTAAACACATCGTAGAGCAACGACGTGCTGACCTGGAGCTGGCTCGAGGTCTTGCGCGACCCCGGATAGCCTTTAAACACCAGCCCCGCCACCTGGGCCACGCCGCGAAACCGGCGCTGGGTCAACTCCGAAAGGTTGAGGCTGGCGCGAATGTCAGCCTCTAAATTCTCCAGGCTGAAGAAGTGGCTGGAAAAGAGGTCTGCGTAGGGATAGTCCTTGGGGCCAAGAATTTCAAAGCCGTAGTCGTTGACCGAAATCGTGAAGGTGGCCGTTTGTTGCTTGGCAAAACGGTAGCCCCAGAGAAACCCAATGCCCTCATGGACGAACCGCCCCTCAAAGGGAAACACGTACAGGTGCTGACCCTCGCGGGTTTTGCAGCTTTCCACCAGGAGCTGATCGGCCCTGGGCAGCGTTGAGATCCGCTGCTGGGCTTCGAGAATGGGCGCGATCGCCAGGATTTCGGCGTTGGGGGTGGCGGTAGCCTGGTCAACGGTTAGGGAGGGTGCATCGCTGCGCGGATGCACCCTAGGGTTGTCCGTCTGGTCGGGTGGGCTCAGGAGCGTAGGCATAGCCTCTCTCGCCAACTCTACTTCGCGGCGCAGATGGTGGCTGAGGGTGTCAGAAATGGCAAGCTGGCCGCCGCCCCAGGTGGGGGTGACGGTGGATTTGCGCTGGGTGCCTTTGACGTAGAGCACCATGTCTTTCAGCTGAAAGTACACCAACTGCCGTCCCGCGAAGAAAAACACATCCCCCTTCTTCAGCCGCGACACAAAGGATTCTTCGACGGTGCCGATTTCTTTGCGGTTGGTGTAGACAATCTTTACCGGGGTGTTGGCGGTAATGGTGCCAATGCCCATGCGGTGAAAGCGGGCCAGATGGGTATCGCTGACCTTAAATACACCCTTCTCCTGCACCACTTTTTTGTAGCGGGGATAGGCCCCCAAGCACTGCCCCCCCTTTTCGATAAAATCGAGCACCCACTGGTACTCTGGGTCGGTGAGGTTAGCGTAGGCCACCGTCTGCCGCAGGCTAGCCAGGGTAGCATCGCGCTCAAAGCCATCCCCACAGGCCAGGGTAACCAGGTGCTGCACCAGCACGTCGTAGGGCTGGCACTGGGGGTGGCGGGTTTCCATATCGCCGGTTTCTAACCCCCGTCGAAAGGCCGAGATCTCCAGCAGCTCCAGGGCGTTGGTGGGTAAAAAGAAGACTTCAGCTGTGCCTTCGGGGACATGGGCACTGCGCCCCGCCCGCTGCAACAATCGGGCCAGGTTCTTGGCGCTGCCAATCTGCACGACCCGCTCCACCGGCTGAAAATCGACCCCCAGATCCAGGGACGAGGTACAGACCACCCACTTGATATGGCCAGATTTTACCCCCGCCTCGATCGCCTCGCGTTCTTTGACATCGATCGATCCGTGGTGCAGGGCCATCTGCGCCCCGTGATCCGGCAGGGCAAAGAGCAACGCCTGGTACCACCGCTCCGCCTGGTTCCGGGTGTTGGTAAACATCAGCGTAGATTTTTCAATATCCAGCGCCTCCACCAGGGTGTCGAGCATGCGCAGCCCCAGGTGCCCCGCCCAGGGAAAGGTGTCCACCGACGCGGGGCGAATGCTTTGAATAACGATCTCCCGCTTCAGGGTCGAGCGTAGGATCACCGGCTCGGTGCCTAACCCCACGGCGGTTTGGGCGGCTTCCTCCAGATTCCCCAGGGTGGCCGACAGGGCCCAGGTGCGCAGGCGGGGGCGCAATGTCCGCAAATAGGCCAAACACAGCTCGGTCTGGGTACCCCGCTTAGAGCTGATCAGCTCGTGCCACTCGTCCAAAATGACCGCCTGCAAGCGACCAAACCGCTTGGCCCCGTTTGGGTAGGACAGCATCACCGCCAGGGACTCGGGGGTGGTGATCAGAATATTCGGCATCTGCTTGAGCTGCTGGGTGCGGCGCGAGGCGCTGGTATCCCCCGTGCGCGACTCGACGGTAATGCCCCAGTTCATGGCGGCGATCGGGGTTGCGATCGCCTGCTCAATATCTCGCGACAGAGCGCGAAGGGGGGTGAGGTAGAGCAGCTGCAACCCGTCCGTGGGGTTGGCCAGCATCTCCGCGATCGGCCCCATCACCGCCGCATAGGTTTTGCCCGACCCGGTGGGTACCTGCACGAGCCCGCTGCGACCCGCCAGGTAGGCCGCCCAGGTTTCGGCCTGAAAGGTGAGGGGCTGCCAACCACGGGTGGTGAAGTATTGAGTAATGGGGGCAAGGCACGGGGCAGCCGTCACACAGAATCCTAGGCGCTGAGGTGAGCCTATTTATTGTAGTGAGCTGGTAGCCAGGATTTTGGCCGAACCCAGGGTACCTTCCCCCACGAACCAGAGGGCAGTGCCCACCAGCCTTGAATCAGAGGTATTTTTGTTACCAGAATTGTCCTAACGCCGTCCCCTCCCAGGGAGGGGTGCCCGGAGGGCGGGGTGGGCTCGGGGTCTGGGATGACCCAGCCCAGCCCCTCCCGTCCAGGGATTTAGCGATGCAGGGCTGGGTGCAGCCTCGCTACACCCAGCCCGCGGCAAAATCAGATCACCTACACATGGGCTTCGTAGGAACGCCCCATAAAGCGTAGGGTCACCGGCTTTGTGGGGGCAGCGTTGCTGCTGAGATGCTTGGTACTCCACGCCACCCCACGGTACTTGCCCATTACTTCGCTCTCATGGGCTTCAACCGTGGGCCACTGACAAGAATATTCTGCACCAAGAAAATGTAGTCGCATGGTATTCCTCTTTGCGCTGGATAGTGGAATCAGATATCAAAGGCCACCTGAGGCTATGCTCCATGGGCCTATCCAAAGTATGCCTGATCCACGTTAAGGAACCCTGATATGCAAATTAAATTGATAAATTTGTTACAGAAGTTTTTTGATTTCTACTAGAGGAAAGTTAACTTATCCGTTACAAGTCACCCTGATAGGTGTAGATCTGGCGGGGTAGGGGGCCTCTGTAGGGATACAGTTAGGGCACAGCCAAGCCAGAAAACAGCCCCCTGGGGGATAGACGATGACCGAGCCGAGCTATCCATGTCCCCTGTGCTACGGAGTCAACAATCGTGAGATCTACCGCGATCGCCAGGGGCAAGCCCTGACCACCGGGGGCAATGCTCCTTCACGACCGGCTTTTATCCCCCGCGCCTACCACCGCTGCGCCCGGTGCAACCTAATCTTTGTGCTGCCCCACGCCCTGCTCTCGGCCCAGGCGGAAAAGGCTGAGTACGACCAGCACCAAAACCATCCCCAAGACCTGGGCTATCGCCGCTTTCTGAGCCGTCTCGCCAATCCCCTCCTGGACGGTCTGGCACCCCAGAGTCAGGGCCTGGACTTTGGCTCTGGGCCGGGACCAACGCTTTCGGTCATGCTCACCGAAGCGGGCCACACCGTCGCCCTCTATGACCCGTTCTATGCCGACGATGCCGGTGTCTTTGACCAGTCCTACGATTTCATTACCGCCACCGAGGTGGTCGAACACCTGCGCCATCCCCAGGTGGAGCTAGCCCGGCTGTGGCACTGCCTCAGACCCGGCGGCACCCTAGGGCTGATGACCAAACTGTCCCGCGACGATGGGGCCTTTGCGGGCTGGCACTACAAAAGCGATCGCACCCACATCTGCTTTTTTTCGCGCCCGACCTTTGAGTGGCTGGCCCAGGGTTGGCAGGCCCACCTCACCATTCTCGGCCAGGACGTGATTTTGCTGCGCAAGCCGGTCTAGCTCGCCACCGCCGACTCCACCTGGGGGGCCGCCTCAGCCACCGCCGGGGGCGCGACCGGCTCCGCCGGAGCCACGGGTTCCTGGTGGCTGAGCACCAACGCCCCCGCCTCTAGGTTCACCGCAATGGTTGAGCCGGGGGCAAAGGTGGTCTCTAGAATCTTGGTGGCGATCGGGTTCTCCAACAGCCGCTGGATCGCCCGCTTCAGGGGGCGCGCACCGTAGACCGGATCGTAGCCGCTCTCGGCAATAAAGCCAATGGCGTCGTCGGTCAGCTCCAGGTCAATGGCTTGGTCGGCTAGGCGACGCTGCACCCGGCGAATTTGCAGCGCGACAATCTTACGCAGCTCGCTCTTGCGCAGGGAGTGGAACAAAATCAGATCGTCTACCCGGTTGAGAAACTCGGGGCGAAACTGCTTTTGCAGCGCCTTGAGCACCTGGGTGCGCATTTCGTCGTAGCGATCGTCGTCCCCGGCGAGCTCCAAAATATGGTCGCTGCCCAGGTTGCTGGTCATGATCACCACGGTGTTGCGGAAGTCGACCCGGTGCCCCTGGGAGTCGGTGATGCGGCCATCGTCGAGCACCTGCAGCAGAATGTTAAACACGTCGGGGTGAGCCTTTTCCACCTCGTCGAGCAGCACCACCGAGTAGGGGTGGCGGCGCACGGCCTCCGACAGCTGACCGCCGTCTTCGTAGCCCACGTAGCCGGGGGGAGCCCCCACCAGCCGCGACACGGCGTTTTTCTCCATGTACTCCGACATGTCGATGCGGATCAGGGCATCTTCGGTGTCAAACAAAAACTCGGCCAGGGCACGGGCCAGCTCGGTTTTGCCTACCCCCGTCGGCCCCATAAACAGAAATGACCCCAGGGGGCGGCCCTGGTCGTTCATGCCCGCCCGGGCCCGGCGAATGGCGGCGGCGACCGCTTCTACGGCTTCATCCTGGCCAATCACGCGCTCGTGGAGATGACCTTCTAGCTCCAGCAGCTTTTGCCGCTCCGATTCCATCAGGCGGTTGACGGGAATGCCAGTCCACTTGGCGACAATTTCGGCGATGTCGGCCTCGGTAACCTGCTCCCGGAGGAGGGTATTGCCCTGGCCTTGCACCTCCAGCAGTTGCGACTCGAGCACCTCGCGCTCCCGCTGAATGGCCTCGAGCCTGCCGTACTTGAGCTGGGCGGCTCGGTTGAGGTCGTAGGCGCGCTCAGCCTGCTCAATCTGGAGGCGAATCTGGTCTTCTTCTTCCTTGAGGATGTGAATGGCGTCGAGGGCCTGCTTTTCGCTCTGCCACTGGCCGCTGAATTCCTGCTGCCTGGCCTGCAATTCGGCCATTTCTTGCTTGATCCGGCTGAGACGCTGGGCGGAGCGATCGGTGCCAGCCTCCCGCGACGCCTGGGCCGCCGATCCATTCTCGGTCTCCAGGGAGAGCTTTTCCATCTCCAGCTGCATGAGGCGGCGCTCGATGCTCTCTAGCTCTTCGGGCTTGGAGGTGATCTCCATTTTGAGCTTGGCGGCGGCTTCGTCGACCAGGTCGATGGCCTTGTCAGGCAAAAAGCGATCGGCAATGTAGCGATCCGACAGCACCGCCGCCGCCACCAGGGCGCTGTCGGCAATGTCGACGCCGTGGTACGACTCGTAGCGCTTTTTCAAACCCCGAAGAATTGAAATGGTGTCTTCGGCGCTGGGCTGGCCCACGTACACCTGCTGAAACCGACGCTCCAGGGCGGCATCTTTTTCGATGTGCTTGCGGTACTCATCGAGGGTGGTGGCCCCAATGCAGCGCAGCTCGCCCCGAGCCAGCATGGGCTTGAGCAGGTTACTGGCATCCATGGTGCCCTGGCCCGCCCCAGCGCCCACCACCGTGTGCAGTTCGTCGATAAACAGCACCACCTGCCCGGCGGAATCGGTGACTTCCTTGAGGACCGATCGCAGCCGGTCTTCAAACTCACCGCGAAACTTGGCCCCGGCAATCAACCCGCCAATGTCGAGGGAAATCAGCGTGCGCCCCTTCAGGGACTCGGGCACTTCGCCGTTGATAATGCGCTGGGCCAGGGCCTCGGCGATCGCGGTTTTGCCCACCCCCGGTTCGCCAATCACCACCGGGTTATTCTTGGTACGGCGCGACAGCACCTGAATCACCCGACGAATTTCTTCATCGCGGCCAATCACCGGGTCGAGTTTGCCGTCGCGGGCCAGCTGGGTGAGGTCAATGCCAAATTTTTCTAGGGCCTGGTACTGCGACTCGGGGTTTTGATCGACCACCTTCTGGCTGCCCCGCACCGCCTGCACGGCGGCCATTAGCTCGGGGCTGCCGACATTAAAGCCCCGCAGCAGCCGTCGCCCGATCCGCTCGTCTTCCTGAAAGCCCAGCAGCAGATGCTCAACCGAAATAAACTTGTCCTTTAGGGTTTGCCGCGCCGCCTCGGCCTGGTCGAGCATGCGATCGAGACTCTGACCCAGGTAGAGGTTGCTGTCTACCCCAGGACGCACCCGCGCCTGGCGCTGGGCAAAGGTTTCGAGCTCGTCGAGCAACAGGTCACAGTCAAGGTTGGCTTTGCCCAAAACCTTGTGGGCCAGCCCGTCTTCTTCCTGGTCGAGCAGCGCAATCATGACGTGCTCGACCTCCATATATTGATGCTTGCAGCGGCGAGCCACGTCCTGGGCTTCGACAATGGCGTCCCAGGCCTTGGCGGTAAACTTGTCTGGATCGGTTGGCTGCATAATCTCCGTGGGCGGGCCAGCGTGAACTTTGCTTTTTGTAACGGTTAGGCGTTCAGTATATCAGTTGAGCGCTGGCCCTGCGGTTTATGGTGCACCGCCAGGGGCGTTCTGGGCATTCCAGTCTGTTGGAGGTGGTCGGGGTCAGGCTGGGCAGAGGGCGATCGCACGATTAGCCTCAGGTAGTTTAACCCAAGGCTAATCTTTGGTACCGCTGGTGGGCCTAGCGGAGCACCAGTCCTCCCCAGGGCGCAGAGTCTGCGCCCCTACCTGGGGTATTGTCTTTTCCCAAATATCCCGTCAGTTAGTAAGGCTGGCGATCGAGCCAGACCATTGCTTCAGCTTCAGAATCGAGCCACTGAAACTGTTGGGTGCAGGGGTTGTAGGCCCGCCACCAGGTTTGACCCGAGGGATCGGTCAGGGTGGTCAGGGTGGGCTCTGGGGAGGGCGCAAACCACTGCCTCAACCCATTGCCCAGGTCGCTCAACCAGTGGTGGGGAGATGGGGCAGGGCTATAGGTTGTAGGCGCTTGCGGGGTACCGACCGACCGAAGGGAGGGATGGTGTTGAGAAAGGCCTGACTGACGCGATCGCTGGGCTTCTTGGCGATTGAATTTCATGGCAATAAGGCTCCTTGCGTTGAGCTAAGGGTAGGTGGAG
>JAIXUR010000594.1 GCA_027483425.1 Cyanobacteriota bacterium
CGGCTAGATAAGATTTGGCCTAAGTGGCCAGAAACTCACCCTGAGCGTCTAGACGAGCGCCCCGTGCTCAAGGTTCCGCAGATGCACCCTTGGTTGGCGTTGGCAGGGAGAGTTTTCTGAGACAAATCTTTATGCGATAAATCTTGCAAAGGGATGCTAGCCCATAGCGTTGATTGACAAAGGTTGAAACTGGGGGCTCTACAGGGCGTAGCCATTATAGAGCCCTCAGTTTCAACCTTTGTCAATCAACGTTACGGGCTAGCATCCCTTTGCCAGATTTATCGCAGAAAGATTTATCTCAGAAAACTCCCCCCCGCCAACACCAACTAACGGTAGATCTGCGGAACCTTGAGCATAGGGCGTTCGTCTAGACGCTCAGGGTAAGTTTCTGGCCACTTAGGCCAAATCTTATCTAGCCGTCAGTGAGTATATCTGCTACTATGGGTTGTGGATGTACGTGAGGCTCAGTTAGCCTAGTTTTCTAGTAAGCTAAGCTGAGTCTATAGGTGTGGGAACGGCCTAGGCCAGCACTCACTGATAGGTATCACGGTAAATCTTGTACAAGGTGTGAGGAGAAAATTACGAATGGCTAAGTTATTTTGGCAATCTTTGCTAGCTGTCCCTGCCGCCCTAGGCGCAGCTGTAGCTGTATCTGGTTCTGCGATCGCAGCTGATGCGACCACCACCCAGGTCAGCAACTTCGACGAAGACTCTGTTCAACTGGCTCAAATCACCAGCGTTTCGGAACTCACCGATGTGCTGCCTTCCGACTGGGCCTTCCAAGCGCTGCAAAGCCTGGTTGAGAACTACGGTTGTATTCAGGGTTACCCCGACCGCACCTTCCGTGGTCAGCGCAGCATGACCCGCTTTGAGTTTGCCGCCGGTCTAAACTCCTGCTTGGATGTCATCGCTACTCTGCTGGCCCAGTCCGGCATTGATCCCGAAGACATGGCCACCATCCGTCGCCTCCAAGAAGAGTTCCAGGCTGAACTGGCTACCCTGCGCGGTCGTGTGGATGCCCTAGAAGCTCAAACCGCCATCCTCGAAGCTCAGCAGTTCTCCACCACCACCAAATTGAGTGGTCAAGCTGACTTCCACATCATTGTTCCCTTCGACACTCTGCCTGACGAAGGTGCCACCAGTGTTGCTGGTCGGGCTCGCTTGAACTTTGATTCTAGCTTTACCGGCGATGACCTCCTGCGCATTCGCCTCCAGGGTGGTTCTGGTAACGCGTTGGATCCCTTCGGTGGTTTGGCTAACGCCTCCGGTAGCGGTGCCGCCGATAACGACGACCCCAGCAACTTCTACAACGTCTCCATTGACGACTTCTACTACGAGTTCCCCATCGGTAGCCGCGTTACTATCACGGCCTCCGCTCGTGGTCTGTCTGGCGATGACTGGGTCACCAGCACCATCGTTCCCTACGATGGCCCCTCCGTGGCTGATGCCGGTGGTCCTCAGTTCTATGATGCTGGCGGCAGCACCTCTAACGGTGCCGGTGCTGGTATCAGCATTGCCTTCACCGACAGCTTAATTTTCGATGCCGGCTACACCGCCAGCAACAATGGTACTGGTGATAGCCCCGGTGGTGCTGTTAGCCCCTCGGTAGGTCTCTTTGCGGCTCGTAACCAGAGCTACATCGCTCAGCTCAGCTATCTCTCCGATGGCTTCCTGGACCTGGGTCTTACCTACATGCACAGTGATGGGGCTGCAAGATTCGCAGGTAATGATGTCACCGCTGGTGACTCCGGTGCTGTCAACACCTACGCTGGTTTGATGAACCTTGACTTTGGTGCCTTCTTTGTGGCCGGCTATGCCGCTTGGCAAGACTTTGCTGGCGGCCAAGACTTCAACTGGACTGCCGGTGCAGGCTTCAATGACCTGTTCATCGAAGGCGCTCAGTTGGGTGTTTACGGTGGTCAGCTGCCTCAGCTGGAAGGCTATTCCGAGAACCCCTACATCGTTGAAGGTTACTACAACATTCCTTTCAACGAGTTCTTGACCATTACCCCTGCTCTTATCTGGGGTAACACTGGTCTAGAGCAAGTTGACAATGACGATGTAAGCGGTTTCTGGGGTGCTCTTCGTGCCACCTTCCGCTTCTAGGCTAAGTTAGCCATCATTAGCTAGTTTTAACTAGTTCAAAGCCCCGTCATTCGTGACGGGGCTTTTTTGTTTAGATTGTGACTCTCTAGAGGGCTTTCGTTTCGGTCCAGCAGCCCTCAGGCAGCCATTGCCCCCCTAGCGCGACCACGCGATCGCGGGTCATGGTATAAACCCAGGCCAGGCCCAGCGGCTGCTGATTCAGGTCATAAACCGGGTGGCGATGGCGGTGATAGTCGCTATCTTCGGGGCGATCGGGGTAATAGTCCTCGAAGGCATCAAGGGCCGACAACGGCTTTGAGTGAGCAAAGGTCAGCAACACCCCCTGGACCCAGCCTGACTCTAAGGTCATCGCTGGGTAGCCTAGAGGCAAATGATACAAGCGTCCCCTCACCTGAGCCGGTTGAGTTGCCCTTACAAACGGTTGGCAAAGACTGGCAAATGCACGCTCTCCCGGCTTAAGCGTGCCGTAAACAAAGAGCTGACACAAGAGTTCCATAGGTACCTGTAATCGATCTGGGGCCAGTTGGCCTTAACATCACAGCTAAACAACAAATTCTATGCTATGAAACTTTACAGAGAGTTTGTATGGGGGTCAAAATTCAGCTTTTTTAAGTCTTGTAATGTTAGTACAGTCAGTGGAGAAGCTTAAGCTAGCCGAAACAGCCTGCTTATAATCTATAAACTTATCTGTGGTTATTTATCTATGAGAATTCTTGTCACCGGTGGGGCTGGGTTTATTGGTTCCCACCTCATAGATCGCTTAATGACAGAGGGCCATGAGGTCATTTGCCTAGATAATTTTTATACTGGCCATCGACGTAATTTGCTGCATTGGCTCAATCATCCCTATTTTGAGCTGATTCGCCATGATGTCACCGAGCCCATTCGGCTAGAGGTTGACCAAATTTATCACCTGGCCTGTCCGGCATCCCCGGTGCACTACCAGTACAACCCCGTCAAAACCATTAAGACGAACGTCCTGGGTACGCTGAATATGTTGGGCTTAGCCAAGCGGGTTAAGGCCCGGTTTTTGCTAAGCTCCACCTCTGAGGTGTATGGCGACCCCGAAGTCCATCCCCAAACGGAAGAATACCGGGGTAATGTCAACCCGATTGGCATTCGGAGCTGCTACGACGAAGGTAAGCGAGTGGCCGAAACCCTCTCCTTTGACTACCACCGTCAAAACAACGTCGATATTCGGGTAGCCCGTATTTTCAACACCTACGGCCCTCGCATGCTGGAAAACGATGGCCGCGTGGTCAGCAATTTCGTGGTGCAAGCGCTCCAGGGCAATCCCTTGACCTTGTACGGCAGTGGTTCCCAAACCCGTAGTTTTTGCTACGTGTCTGACCTAGTCGATGGGCTGATGCGGCTCATGAATGGCGACTACATCGGCCCAGTGAATCTGGGTAACCCCGATGAATACACCATCCTAGAGCTGGCCCAAGCGGTACAGTCGATGGTTAACCCCGACGCTGAACTGGTCTACAAGCCCCTGCCCCAGGATGACCCCCAGCGTCGCAAGCCCGATATTACCAAAGCAAAAACCTTCCTCAATTGGAGCCCCACGGTGCCCCTACAGGAGGGCCTTAAGCTGACCATCAGTGACTTCAGCGATCGCATGAGCCAGGCCGCAGACCCAGAGATGGTACCCGGAGTACCCTCCCTAGCGGTGTCCCAGCCCATTCACTAGATCCTTGGGCCACGGTTCAACCCGTCGGCGTGACCGTGGCCACGGTAGCTCAAACCACCGACGCCCAACCAGGGCAAGTGCTGAGCTGACTGATTATCGATGTCTCATGAAATTTTAAGGAGTATTTTCTATGCGTGTATGTGTAATTGGCACCGGTTATGTGGGTTTAGTGACCGGGGTATGCCTCGCCCATGTGGGTCACGACGTCGTTTGCATCGATGTTAACGAAGAAAAGGTCAAGCTCATGCAGTCGGGGCAGTCGCCCATTTTTGAGCCAGGACTCTCTGACCTAATGAAGTCGTCTATGGCTACGGGCCATCTTCAGTTCTCGACCAACCTTCAGGCTGGGGTGGAGCACGGCGAGATCCTCTTTATTGCCGTGGGTACCCCCGCCTTGCCCACGGGCGAAAGCGACACCCGCTATGTGGAAGCCGTGGCTAAGGGCATTGGCTCCCATCTCAACGGTGGGTACAAGGTGATCGTCAATAAATCCACCGTGCCCATTGGCTCTGGCGACTGGGTGCGCATGATTGTCATGGACGGGGTAACAGAGCGCCAGGCGGTACCCGTACCCGCTGGGGGCGTTCCCGAAACGACCCACCCCGAAGTGATTGCTGACTTTGATGTGGTCAGCAATCCCGAGTTTCTGCGGGAAGGCTCGGCGGTGTATGACACCTTTAACCCCGATCGCATTGTGCTGGGCAGCAACAGCCCCCGCGCCATCGCCATGATGAAAGAGCTCTACACCCCCATCGTAGAACGTCGCTTTGCCGAAGACACGACCGCTGGGGCGGTGCCCGTGGTGGTCACCGATCTGAGTTCAGCCGAAATGGTGAAGTACGCGTCTAACGCATTTCTGGCCACCAAGATTAGCTTTATCAATGAAGTGGCTAATATCTGCGATCGCGTTGGAGCCGACGTCACCCAGGTAGCCCAGGGCATTGGCCTTGACTCCCGCATTGGTAAGAAATTCCTCCAAGCTGGTATTGGCTGGGGCGGGTCTTGTTTTCCCAAAGATGTCTCGGCCCTCATTCACACCGCCGACGACTACGGCTACGAAGCTCAGCTGCTGAAGGCCGCCGTTGACGTCAACAACCGCCAGCGCCAGATTACCCTAGAGAAACTCCAGCAGGTGCTCAAGATTCTCAAGGGCAAAACGGTGGGGCTGCTGGGGCTCACCTTTAAGCCCGACACCGACGACATGCGCGATGCCCCTTCCTTGATTTTGATTGAGCAGCTAAATCGACTGGGCGCTAAGGTCAAGGCCTACGACCCCATTGTGTCTCAAAGTGGGCTACGCCATGGACTCACCGGAGTCATTGTTGAATCCGATGCCTCTCACCTGGCCGACAGCTGTGATGCCCTAGTGCTAGTTACCGACTGGCAACAGTTTAAGGAGCTTGACTACGCGGCCATGGGCCAGCGGATGAACAGCCCCATTATGATCGATGGCCGCAACTTCCTAGATCGGGAAGCCATGGTGCGGGCTGGGTTCCAGTATATGGGTATTGGCCGCTAGCATTGGCGGCCCGTGGTCGCAGGTAGATAACCCAATGGCTAGAGAAGATTGAGTCTTCAATCTTCTCTGGCCAACCATCCCAAAGCCCTAGGAATCTCCCAAGTTCCTAGGGCTTTGAAGATGGTTTTCCGCCCAGCATAGTCCTTTAGCCCAATCCCTGGACAAGGTATAGGCTGGAACTCTCTCAGCCCTCTAAGATAGAGAAACTATCATTGTCTTGACCATGACCGCCTACCAGCCCTCTCCCAGTCCTGCCTATGCCATGGAAGACGAAGCTTGGTGGGTGCAGCGCTGGGTCGATCTCCTCAATTCCTATCGGTTTAAGAAGCGCCTGGAGCGAGGGCGGATCTATGCCCGAGAAGGCCATATCCTCAGTCTGGAGTACAAAGGGTCTAAGGTGACAGCCCTGGTGCAAGGTACAGCCGAAGAGCCCTACAAGCTTTCGATTTGGCTAGATGCCTTTAGCGACGAAGACTGGAACTACGTGATTGATTCCCTGGCAGAGCAGGCTATTTACTCAGCCCAGCTGTTGGCGGGGGAAATGCCCATCGAAATTGAAGCGGTTTTTACGGCCAACGGCCTGAGTCTCTACCCCTTTAACCTGTCGGAGCTCCACTCCAAGTGCAGCTGCCCCGACCCTAAAAACCCCTGCAAGCATATAGCGGCGGTCTATTACCAATTAGGCGACTTCTTTCGGGAAGATCCCTTTGTGCTGTTTCAGCTCAGGGGGCGTAGCCGCGCGAGCATTTTGGAGGCATTGCGGCAGCGTCGGCAATGCGCCGCCTCGCTCCCTGAGGCCATTTCTCTCGAGCCATCGACCAGCCCAGAGCCGATTCCTGTTATACCAACCAGTGGACTAGATTTACGGCAGTTTTGGGCCTATACAAACCCCCTCGATCCAGACCTAGTGGTGATTACCCCGTCAGACTCGACGGTACTGGACGTGTTGGGGAAAATGCCGCTGCCCCCCGAAGATGCTGGGGTGGTGATGAGCTATCTGCGGGAGATTTACCAGGCATCGGCTCAGCAGGCCATGGCCCAGGCCCTCAGCTAGGCCGAGCGAGTTAACACCAGCAGCCGCCGTAGACCCAGCCACCCAATCAGGCCGTAGCCCGCCGCCAGCAATAGACTAATCAGCGAAACACGAATGCTCGACTTGGTGGCTTCGGTTTTGACCCGACTCTCGGCTGCGGCCCGGCGGGTACCAATTTCGGTCTCAATCTGCTGCTTGGCCTGGCTAGCTCGCTGTTCAAGGAATTGCGTCAGCCCCGCTGGATTGTCGCGGTACTGCTCGATTTCTTTAGGTATCTGCCCACTCTGAATGGCCTGGGCGAGCAGTTCTTCATTTTGTAGCAATGCTCCGAGTTGGGTCTGCTGCTGACTGAGCTCGGCCGAGAGTCTCTGCTGAAGCTCAGTGGCGGCCTGACCGGCTTCGTCGCCGACTTGTTTGAGGGCCGTTTGGCTAGAGAGGCGCACTGCACTGAGGTGCAGCAAAATCAGCAGCAAATAAACCAGACTCAGGAAACTGGCTAGGCCACATACCCAAAAGCGCAGATCGGTGGCGAGGCTCTTGCGCTGGGCGACACGACCGACGGAACTATCGACCCACAGACCAGCCAGCAGGAGGGCCATGCCCACCAGGGGGACAACCCCTCGATCGACCATTTGGGTCGTCGTTGCGAGTTGCCACTGGACGTTGGTTAGGTTTGGTGGAATCAGCAAGATCACAAAATCTAGCAGAGCTGACAGAATGGCAACGCCACCGGCCACCTTCAGGGCGATCGCGGCCAGGGGAGACACCACCGGGCTGGTAACAGCAGGTTCAGAGGTCATAGGATTGGTCGATTGCTACAGATAACCATTCTGCCCTGGCTGTGTCAGAAAACCACAAAATTGGCATAAAAGATCGGGCTTTAAAACCTGGGCTTGGAGCTGATCATTCTCTGGGGTTAGTCATCGCCCAGACGCCAATCTTTGATCGCCCAGGTGCTGGCATCCCAGGGGGTAAATTCGACCCCGACTAGGCGATCGCTCACGGCGTTCACCGTAGCCCGGTGCACCACGGGAATGACCGCGACATCTTGGGCCAGCAGCTCGTTCATCTGCTGAAACAGTGCAGCCCGGCGGTTGGGATCCAGCTCCTGGCGGGCCTCGTCCCAGAGTCGATCGTACTCGGGGTTACAATAGCGGGCATTGTTGGGCTCCTGCCACTGGTTAGCCTGGGAGGCAATTTTGTCACAAGTCCACCAGCCCATGTAGGTGCTGGGGTCGGGGCTTTCGTTGCCGATGGAGTAGATCTGCATGTCGGCGTAGAAATGGTTGAGGCTCTTGGTGTCTTGGGGATTGCCGGAGAAGAACTCATCCATGCGAACCCGCGAGATTTCGACATCGATGCCGAGCTGCTTCAGACTATCACTGACAATGGCCTGGGTCTTTTGGCGCACTGGGTTAACCGCAGCCTGAAACAGCACCTCCAAGGCGACCCCGTCTTTTTCGCGCAGGCCATCGCCGTTTGTATCGATCCAACCCGCTTCATCCAGCAGTGCTTTGGCCTGCGCTAAGTCGTAGGTGTAATCGATATCGGCGGCCTGATAGGCCACCGGGGCCACCAACAGCTGGGCGGTGGGTTTACCCGCCGTGCCGTAGAGTTCTTTGGCGATCGTGTCGCGATCGATGGCCAGATTAATGGCCTGGCGCACCCGCAAATCGCTGAAGTAGGGGTGGGGAATTTGGGGACTAGAGCGCTCGCCATCCTCGGTACGGGCAAAGGGGTCAGAAAAATTCAGCATAATGCGCTCTACCTGGGAGCCAAACAGAGTGGTGATATGGCCACTGGCCCCGGTTTCTAAATCGCTGAGGGAATCCGCTTCGACCTGAAGATTGTCGGCAAAGTCGGCGGTACCGGCTTGCATGACCTCTCGAGCCGCCGCGTAGGGGGCTATACCGCCCACCAATTCGACCCGCTTAAAGGCGGGTCGCCCCCCCCAGTAGCTAGCATTGGGCTCATAAATGACGGTGCCACTTTCAAACCCCACCACCTGATAGGGGCCAGTGCCCACGGGCTGAAGGTTGGCCAATGCCTCTCTAGCGTTAGGCCCGTTGTAGTCCTTAAAAATGTGACGGGGCAAAATCAGCCCAGTTTGGCCGGTAAAGGGGACTGACCAGGCGGGAGTGGGGTCAGCAAAGGTGATCTTGACGGTGTATTTGTCGATCGCCTCAACCGTCTGAACCCCTTCATAGAACTGGGCCGTGGCCGCGGCCACCACTGGGTTACGAATAAACTCAAAGGTAAACACCACATCGTCGGCGGTGAAGGGTTCACCGTCAGCCCAGGTGACATCGGGTCGCAAGGTCCAGGTGACGGAGGTGCCATCCTTGGCTATTCCACCATTGTCCACAGAGGGAATTTCGTCAGCCAGAAAGGGGACTAGTTCTCCGGCTTGGTTATAGCTGGCCAGGGGTTCGTAGACAATGCGGGCGGCCTCGAAGTCTTGGTAGCCAGTGGCCAAATGGGGGTTGAGGGTGAGGGCCGCCCGACTATAGAGCAAGCGCAACGTCTGGGGATCGCGGGCCACCTCGGCAGCAGCCTCGGCCTCAGCCTTGGGAACTGGATTGGTGGATAGGTTGGTCGATTGACTACAGGTAACGGTAGTAGCTAGGACTGCTCCAGCAGCGACTACCCACAGCGCAGTACGAAACCCTGATCTGATCATTGTTTGCCAGTGGTTAACCCTAAAATGACAGCCTGACAGAAGTCCTTTGCTGACCCGGACTTCATAGTAGACAATTTACGGTGCTGACGACGCCCCATCAGGATCAGAGTGTTCCAACGGCAGAATGAGGGGTGTTGAATTGATGCAAGTGGCGGATGTAGCGACTGGGGGGTATACGCGCTTTGGCAGAAATCATCACCGCAAACGTGTCTACCGGTGTAGCGGCAAAAAACTGACTCATCTGAGCATCGTCCATGGGTTGGGGCAACCAGTAGGCATGGCATAGGGGGTTCCGGTCATGGAAGTGGCCAGCGGACTCTCCCATGACCTGGTCTACAAATACCCCGTAGAGCATGTACTCTGACATGGTTCGGGCCCAGGCGAGGGTTTCTAACCAGGGACGACCGGATACTTGCTCCAGGCGATCGCACAGGGCCATCACGTTACTCTGCCGCCAGCTAATGAGGTTGCCAATGTAGTTGGGGCGGGGCATTCCGGAGCGACAACCCTCTACCTGGAGCAGCCGAGCGGTCGATCGATAAAACGGCTCAAAGATAGGGTTGTAGTAGTCTGGCTCTCGAAACAGGCGTACTCTGCCCGCCTGGACAACAGTAGCCAAGCTAAAGGGGCGGATAAAAACGACATCGGAATCAACAAAAATCGTAATCGGCTCTGTAGCAGTTTTGGCAAATGAAAGCTTGATCATCTGCTGAATCATCCAGTTGCGGATGGGGGGTGATTTTAGACTGAACCAAGCTCTCCTGACCCAGGGAATGCGATAAATCCAGGGGGCTAGCACCGACTCAGCGATCAAAATCTCGGTGGTCGTGCTGGCCAGCGGCTTAAACAGCGAATAATCTCGCTGATCGACAATAATATAGTGGCGCAGCGGAGTTTGGCTCAAGGTCTGGACGCTCTCCACCAGCAATTGACAGCGTTCAAAGTCAGCCCTATAGCTGGGGGTAACGATGGCACAGGCTGGTGGTAAAGCTGGAGACATGGTGCTGGCAGACATGGATTGCCCGCCCCTGGGCTAGGCATACCCATCGGTTCTGAAGGACTCTGGTCAAACAGGGGCTGCTTTTGTAACCCCCATAGTCTAATCTCTACTGATTAGGGGCGGGTTAAAGGAATGGCTAAGGGCATTAGAAATCAAATATTTTGAAGACGGCTCCCATAAAAGCGTGAATAAATTGGCAAAATTAGTTACTCTTATGGGTCAACAGCCCCGTTAGTGGTTGAGTATTGAGTGTGAGACGACGCGACCAGGATCAGGCAACATTATGACTGACACTACGGCTTCGAGTGCTTCCCCACAGCCCCAGGAAAATGGTTTGCTGAGTAGCCCGCAGGAGACTAGGTATCAGTTCCTGGCCCAGACCGGGGACGAATGGGAAACAGTCACCTTTCCAGGTCAACTGTCGATCATCGACACCCTGGGTGAGGAAGCCGATCGCGCACCGACAGAGTCCCCGGCCTTGTCGGTGCCGGAAGTCACTATAGAAGCCGCCATAGATGACCTGACTGCGATCGCTGGAGTAGAAACCGCTGCACCAACCACGATGCCGGCCCCTGAAAACCTGGTGCAGCTGGTGCAAGATTTGAACCAGTGTAATGATGCTCTTTTGCTGCGGGTCACTGAACTAGAGGAGGCGCTAGAGCGATCGCAGGTGGCCCTTCAATCAGAAATTGAGCGCCATCAGTCTCACCCAGTAGGGCTGCCGCTCACCACCCTGCCCGGCCCTGTGCAACAGCAGATTGCCCAGTTGTTGAGCGAACTTGATATCGCCAACGATGGCCTGCGGCGCACGACCATTCACAACGAAACCCTGCAGGCCGAGCTAGACGGTAGTCAGCAGCGGGTGGCCCAGCTAGAGCGCGAATGCACCCTGCTACAGCAGCGCTTCAGCGACAAGACGACGGCGCTGCACCAGGCCGAAGAAACCTGCCGCGACCTCAAGGCTCGACTCCACCGGCAGCAGCGCTACACGCTTCAGTTTAAGGCGGCCCTCGAAAAGTACTTAAATATGACCCCTGGCTCCAACTCGAAGGCCTCCGTTGGGGTGATCCAGGGGCAGCTTTTAGTGCCCGTCGCCGCCGAGCATGGGGGCCAGCCCATGACCATGCCGCGATCCCAGCAAATTCAGCCCTGGTCGGCAGGGACATCAGACGGTAAAGATTTCGCCAGTCCGCCCAATCTCACCCAGCTGCTGCGAGGGCTACGGGGGGTCAGATCTGAGCCCGCGATCGAGGCCCAGCACCAGCCGCCATCGCCCCCTCCGGAAACCCTCGAACCCCGCCCCGCAACGACTCCAGTGGTACCCGTCGGTGCGATGCCTCAAACCCAAGTAACCCCAGGCCCAACCGCCTCGCTAGCCACAGCCCCGGACACCATTGATCCCTGGATTGAGGAGCCTCTCCCTCAGCCCGTCCTACCTGACTCTAGCGCCACGGCCCTCTTTACCGAGCCTTCACCCTGGGGACAGCCTCTGCCTCCAGTCCCCCCGGCCCCGGTAACGGAGGTGGTCACTCCATCTGAGCCGATGTCAGTACCCATGCCGGTGGCGGTGGCCAATTCAGGACATTCCATGGCAGCACCCGTGGCCAGTTCTGGGAATCCCATGGCGGCCCCCGAGTTGGAAACGCCGCCTGTACCCGCCTCACCCACCCTGCCCGCTTACCTAGGTGCCAGCGACAAGGCAACGCCGTCACCGCTGGTGTACCCGCTGCGATCGCAAAAGAAGATTAAATCCCTAGGGGCTGTTGAGTTACCTAGCTTTGGCCGCAACGTTCGCCGCCGCTAAACAAAACAACCCCTTAGTGGGCCATGGCGGTAAATTGCTAGGGCTCACTAGGGGGTGAATTAGAGGCAGCTAGGGGCCGCTATTTAATGTGGTGGCCAATGACCATTTGCAGCAGTGTAGGGCTACCACCGGGTTGGTGATACTTGTCGGCCCAGGCTCGAATGATCTCATCCAGCTCTTTAAGGGCCGCCTCGGAGACATCCACCGGGATATCTAACTCCTCTAGCACCCGCATGGTGCCCGGAATGCGGTTGGCCCACTCCCGCATCATGCGAAAGTATTGAGCCGTATCCTCAACCATGGTGTACATCCGCTCTTGGTCATCCACAGGGGCATAGGATGAGCGCACCAACCCATAGTAAGACGCCCCCCAGGAGGCATCTATGCGGGCCACGGTGCCCGAATAGATCAGCCGCCGCCGAATATGCTCAGCCAAAGCCTCGCTCAGGGGAGCACGATGGTCAGGGGGCAGGTCTTCCTGGGATTTTTCGTGGAGAATTTCAATCAGCTCTAAAAACTGAAACGAATTGATAATCCGAGCATCGGGACAGGGTACCGGTAGCTTGCTCTCCAGCAATGACTTTTCGACACTCGAGAGCGAGGTACCCGCCACCCGCGACTGCCCTGGCTGCCAGGGATAACGCCGTAGCCACATGTAGGGAAATTGAATCAGGTAACGAGGCTCCTGGGAGCCCAACATTTTCAGCAGCTTACCTTCGGTCAGGGCCAGGCGCATTTCCTCGACAATGGCCTTGACCCGCTTCGGCTCAATGTGGTGCAGGTGGCCCGTCATGCGGAGGTTTTCGCCCTGCTCCAGATAGGTCATGTAAATGGCGCATTTAGCAGCCGTGGCCGCCGCATCTAAAAAAGCGCCGTGGCGATGGCCACCGGTGCGCATAGCACTGAAGGCGATGTACAACAAAATCTGGTCGATCGCACTGGGGCTAAGGCGGCGAATGAGCGCTTCGTCCTCAACCGTCAAAGATGACAAAGGCATGGAAAGAGGATCAGCCATTGATTTTCAGGACACTCAAAACAACAGACGGTGGCGCAGCCTAGGCTGCCAGGGGGCTAAATTGCCAGAAACAGCTTAATCTAAAAGTTTATGGAGAAACTACGTCGGTTTAAATTTGAAATAAAAACTGTTGATCACATAAAGCTTTCTGCTTGACTGTGTCGCCTTAGGCACTGGCCAGACCCCACTGCCTAAACGGGCTACAACCTAGATATACCTTAATTGTGGCGCAAAACCTGCCAAATTCAGATGAGCAGTTAGCATTTTTTTGGTAATTTAATTTACAGAGACCTTGTACCCAAAGCCCTGACATCCTAAGCGGATCGAGGGGGGCACCACGGCCTAGACAAGTCGTGGCCTAGGCCCGATTACGTGGTACGAGGCTGGGTGATTCTACCGCTACCGCGATAGGCGACGGGACTATGCCTGTCCAGCCCAGCCGTCGGGGGGCGAGGGTCGACCCGACCACTCCCTCGGAAGCTCACGCGGTCAGCAACGGCTGGGGCTCGAGTGAGGCGACCACTGCCCCGGTCGTCGTCAGGCCGAGCGGCTACCGGCAAGACGCCATCAGCATCCGACGGCAGGAAAGCAGACAGACCTAGGGGAGCCGCAGATATCAGCAGGCCCAAGCTAACGCCAGAGGCCAGACGAGTCATCACAGAAGAGGAGGGAAGAGGGTGCATAGGACTTGGCCTTGTTAGCGCTTCTAGTCCTAGTTACAAACCTGATCACCATCAGTCAGGAAAATCTTGGTACGTAAATCTGCGGATCTCTAAAACTTAGTAGTCCACGGCACGAATTTTGTCGTGCTCCAGCAGGGTAGTCCAGAGGCTGAACCAACGGCCCTGGGAGGGTTTCAGCCATACGCCCCAGATAGAAGGTTGAGGTAGAAAGCCAGGCGCTCCTTACTAAATCTTTTTACGTCTCTACCAAATCTTTTCAACTCTCCATTTATTTTTTTTAAGCGGGGGTTTCACACCCATGTTGGTCGCCTCGTCCCTGGAGATATCCCAACGGTTGCTCCATGTACAGTAGATTTCGGAGTAGGAGCAGGCCATGGCCCAGCCCAGACCACCCAGATGTCACAAAACCCCCTTGACTGCGATGGCCAGAACTGGCCAAACGATCTACTCTTAGGGGAACTGTCCTGCACAACTCTGTTTAGGACAGAGGTGTTTTATCCCAGAAACCTGCCATTCTGGGTGCATCTAGCCCCTGTTTGTTGAGGTATGCCCATGCCCCCGTTAGCCCTGGCGAACCGTGTAACCTGCGTAACCCCGTCGATGACCTTGGCCATCTCGGCGCGAGCCAAGGCCATGAAAACCGAGGGTTTGCCCGTGTGCAGCTTTGGCACCGGAGAGCCCGATTTCGAAACCCCCAACCATATTAAAGCAGCGGCGAAAACGGCCCTCGACCAGGGCAAAACCCGCTACGGCCCCGCCGCCGGAGAACCGGCCCTGCGCCAGGCGATCGCCCACAAACTCCAGCACGACAATGGCCTCTGCTATGGCCCTGAAAACGTCATTGTTACCAACGGCGGTAAGCATTCCCTCTACGGGCTGATGATGGCGCTGATTGAAGCCGGCGACGAGGTGATTATTCCGGCCCCCTACTGGCTCAGCTACCCCGAAATGGTGAGGCTGGCCGGGGGTACCCCGGTGATTGTGCCCACCACCGCCGAGCAAAACTACCGCATTACCCCTGAGCAACTGCGCCAGGCCATTACCCCCAAGACTAAGCTGTTTATTCTCAATACCCCCTCAAACCCCACGGGTATGGTCTACTCCCCGGCGGAGATAGCCGCCCTGGCGACGGTGGTGGTCGAGGCCGACATCTGGGTGGTGTCGGACGAGATCTACGAAAAAATTCTCTACGACGGGGCCACCCACCTCAGCATTGGGGCGGTGTCGCCGGAAGCCTTTGAGCGCACCATTATCAGTAATGGGTTTGCTAAAGCCTATGCCATGACAGGCTGGCGGGTGGGCTATCTGGCCGGGCCAGAGGCATTGATTAAGGCGGTGAGCACCATTCAGGGCCACAGCACCTCCAACGTCTGCACCTTTGCCCAGTACGGGGCGATCGCCGCCCTAGAGGGGCCCCAAGACTGCATCGCCACCATGGGTCGTGCCTTTGCCGAACGGCGACTGGCGATCATTGATCGTTGTCGCGCCATTAACGGCCTAAGCTGCGGGGTACCCGAGGGAGCCTTTTATATCTACATCGATATCAGCGCCCTGAAACTGTCATCCCTTGACTTTTGCACCCAGCTCCTCGATGAAAAATATGTGGCGACCATTCCAGGCATAGCCTTTGGGGCCGAGGGCACCATTCGCATCTCCTACGCCACCGATATGGACACCATTTTAGAGGGCATGGATCGGCTCGAATCGTTTGTGGCAGCTCGTTTGGGGTAGTGAGTGTTAGGGTTCTAGGTCTAGAACAGACCCTAGACCTAGAACGCTCACTAAACTATTCTCTGAGCTCAACCCTGAATGGCCACTAGCTCAATGTCAAAAATCAGGGTCTCCCCGGCTAAGGGATGGTTGGCATCCAGGGTGACATCCGCTTCAGACACATCAGTCACCATCACCGGCACCATCTGGCCCTGGGGCCCCTGTAGCTGCAGCTGCTGGCCAATATCCAAGGGAATATCGGCGGGAATCTGGTGGCGCTCAACCACCATGACCATTTCTTCCCGGTGGGGGCCGTAGGCGTTTTCTGCTGCGATCACTTCGGTCTTGGCGTCGCCGGGGGCCATGCCCACCACTGCGGCCTCAAAGCCAGGGATGACCTCACCGCCGCCAATGGCAAACTCGAGCGGGTCGCGATCGCGGGACGAGTCGAATACAGTGCCATCTTCCAACCGGCCAGTGTAGTGGATCGAAACGCTATCGCCTGGTTTAGCCTGGGTCATAGAACTATCCTTAGGGATGAATGGGGGCTTTGCTATAGGTCACGAACTGTTCTACCCACGCTAGCGGGCATTGGGGGAAATCCTGGAAATGCTAGAGGTTTTCCTAAGATTTCAGGCCCGTCTCCCTGGGTCTCTGGCCCTCAGGTCAACCGTTTGGCCGTGGCCATGCAGAATCACGCCCCCCTTGATATGCTCTAGCGATAGGGCACTGCCCACCATCCCGCCGCTTGTGCCTACGATCGCGATACTCCACCATGGGCCAACCCCTCGATCCAGCTCCCCACCCGGCCACCCCCAACATCTGGCTAGCCGAATTTCAAGCCATTCTGCAAGGGGCCGTAGGCGGCTTTTTGTTTGGCATTCCCCTGCTCTACACCGTCGAGGTGTGGTTGATTGGCTCGACCACTGGCCCCCGCTGGCAGCTGGTGGTGCTAGCGGTCACCCTGGTGGGGGTGGCGCTGCTCACCCAAGTCGAGGGGTTTCGCCAGACCCTCAGCCTGCACCCCCTAGAGGCGTTACTCGAGAGCATTGAAGCGGTGGCCATTGGGGTGGGGTGTGCGGCCCTGGCCCTGGTGCTGCTGTGTCGCATTACCTTAGAGACCCCGCTGTCAGAGGCCCTGGGGAAGGTGGTGTTTGAGGCGGTGCCCTTTGCCCTGGGGGTAGCCCTGGCCCGATCGACATTGCAGGGGAAGCGAGGGCGCGCTAACGAGACAGGTGCTCCTTCGGCATCAGGTTCCGAACGGTTGGCCAATCGCCGCACCACCGCCCCGATATCTCGACGGTTGGCCGCCCTGAGTCGAGTCAACCTGAGCGACGCCCTGGTGGATCTAGATGCGGCCCTGATTGGGGCGGTGCTGATTGCCTTTAGCATTGCCCCCACGGAGGAAGTGCCGCTGCTAGCGTCTTCTCTACCGCCGCTGTGGCTGCTGCTGATTATGGCGGCCTCCTTGGGACTCTCCTACGCCATTGTGTTTGCCTCAGGGTTTACCGATCGCGCCAAGCGGCAGCAGCGGGGACTACTGTTTAGCCCCATCACCGAAACCCTGGCGGCCTATCTAATGACACTGCTGGCCTCGGTCGTGATGCTGGTGCTGTTTCAGCAGCTAACCCCGAACGATCCCTGGTCAGAATGGCTGAGCAATACTCTGGTCTTGGGCCTGCCAGCCTCCATTGGCGGGGCCGCAGGGCGTATTCTGATCTAATGGATGAGCCTAACTTTCCCGATCGCTTGAGCCCCCCCAATGATGCCGAAAACTTTACCCAACGGTCTGCCGCTGAGTGGGTGACGTTTATGGTGGCGTCTATCATTTTGCTGGCGCTGGTAGGGCTGATTTGCTTTGACTGGCAGACTAACCAAAACCGCCCCCCGGCCTTCACGGTGGCTGTCTCTGAAGCCGTGCGGGTTACCGATGGTCGCTACTACGTCCCCTTTGCCATTACCAATACCGGCGGGCGCATTGCTCGTATGGTGCAGGTTACCGCCGAACTACACCAAGTCGGAGCCGATGACGAAACCGGTGAACAGCAAATCGACTTTCTCTCGGGGCACGAAACCAAGGCGGGTAGCTTTGTCTTTACCCATGCCCCCCAGGCGGGGGAGTTGGTCGTGCGGGTGGCCAGCTACCGACTACCCTAGAGAGGGTTGAGGATGGGGCACAGAAACGGCGGCATCCCTTCGTCCTCACCCTTCGTCGGCAAAAGAGGGATGCATGCTCGGCTACGGATTAATTTTGCTGGCCACCGTTTGTTTCGGTGCCCAAAACCTGATTACTCGAGTGCTGTTTACCCCCTCCAGTCTGTTGGGGATGGTGGACACCGGCGGCTTTGTGGAACCCACCCTCTCCAACTCGTTTTTGCTGATGGCGATGCGCATGGCAGTGGGGGTACCGATGATGGCCCTACTCCTGCCGCCGGTATACCCTCGCCTGTGGGCCGACCTGCGCCGCCTGGGAGCCCCTGCCTATCGCCGCGAGCTTTACCTGGCCTTGGCCGGGGGCGGGCTCATGTTTTTGTACCTGGCCCTCCTCTACGTAGCGGTGGGCCGCATTGCGGCGGGCATCGCGCTGACACTGTTTTTCACCTTTCCGGTCTACACCGCGCTGCTGGATTGGTACTGGTTTGGCCACTGCCCTAGCCCCAGCCGCTGGGGAATTTTGGCGCTCATTTTGCTGGGCAGCGGGTTGACCATTCCCATGACCGGGGCCGTGATGTCCAGCTGGCTGGGGGTCGCCTTCGGCCTCACCTCTGGCTTCATGTATGCCGTCTACACGGTGGTGGCCCAAAAAGCGTTTGAAACCTTTCATCCGGTTCCCTTTACGACCATCAGCTTTGCCGTCACCCTGGTGCTGTCGGTGGTTAGCCTGCTGCTGTGGCCAGGTGATCTGGCGGGACTGCTGTGGCCAGCGCTGTGGGTGGGTGGGCTGCTGTCTGCGATAGCAACCGTAACCGGCCATCTTCTCAACAACCTGGGCATTCGGTTGGTGGGGGCCACGGCCGCCTCAATGCTAGGTGCCGCGAACCCAGCCCTCACCGCCATGCTCGCCTGGGGAGCCCTGCAAGAGCAGCTATCGCTCGTACAGGGATTAGGGGTACTGCTGGTCACCATCAGCGTCGGCCTACTCAGCCTGACCAAGCCGCCCTAAGCCTTTGACCAGGGCAACCAAATTTTAAGACTGAACCGCCTCTTCCACGGGGCTAATCGTCGGGACAACCGTGGCCGCAGGGCAGAGATCGGCTAGGGCGCAGCCCCCACAGTTGGGATTGCGGGCATTGCACACCGCCCGTCCGTGGTACACCAGCCGAATCGACCAGTTCTCCCAGTCGGGTTGGGGCAGCAGTTTAATCAGATCGCGCTCAATTTTGATCGGATCAGTGAATTTGGTTAGCCCCAGTCGCTGGCTCAGCCGCTTGACGTGGGTATCGACGGTGACCCCAGCGTTAATGCCAAAACCGTGGGCCAACACCACGTTGGCCGTCTTGCGGGCCACCCCCGGCAGGGTGACCAGATCCTCCATACGGGGAGGCACCTCACCACCGAACTCCGCCACAATCTTTTGGCAGGCAGCGCGAATATTTTTGGCCTTATTGCGGTAGAACCCAGTGGATTTTACCAGCTGCTCTAGGTCAGCCAGGTCAGCCTCGGCAAAGGCCTGGACATCGGGGTAGGCGGCAAACAGGGCCGGGGTGACCAGGTTGACCCGCTCGTCGGTGCACTGCGCCGACAAAATCGTCGCCACCATTAATTCCAGGGTGGTGGTGTAGTCCAAGGAGCAGGGAGCGTGGGGATACAGCCGCTTCAGGCGAATGAGAATCTCCATCGCCCGCTGTTTTTTAGAGCCTCGCCGCTGGTTGGCCATTGGTGAATGGGTGGGTGAATGGGTGGGTGGGGGAGGGAGGGAGAGGGCGTAGCGTGGGTTAAACCCCCAACTCACCCCGCGCTGTCAACACAAGCATCATTAACCCACGGCTCTATGGACAGCAAGCATGTGACTCACCTCGCGCTATGGACACAAGCATCATTAACCCACGGCATTGGGGTGAACGACATCTCAGCGAAGATGTTGGAAAATCTCGAGCTGGCTGGTGTCGCGCACAATCAGAAACACCCCCAGCCCCAGCAGCAGCACCAAGCCAGTTTGCATCACATTCTCTTGAATGCGATCGGGCAGGGGCTTGCCGCCGCGCAGGGCCTCGATCGCGAGAAACGCCAGCTGTCCACCATCCAGGGCCGGCAACGGCAGAATGTTGATAATCGCCAGGTTAATGCTGATGATGGCGGTAAAGGGAAACAGCATAGCCAGGCTCGACTGAGCCAGCCCTGCCCCCTGCTCGATAATTTTGACCGGCCCGGCCACCTGGCTGGCCATTTCGCCGAAGTTGGTCACCAGCATCACAAACCCCCGCACGGTGCGCACCAGGGTGTCTTGGAACTGCTGGGCCGCCAGGGTAAACACCTCAACGGGGTTTTTGGGGCGGCGGTAGCCAAAGTCGCCGTTGGGCTGAAGCTGCACCCCAATCACAGCGGTGCCGTCGGGGCCGACCTCGGGGGTAACGGCCACGTCTAGCTCACGGGTGCCCCGCTGCACCGTCAGCTGCACCAACTGGTTAGGGCTGTCTTTGATCAGCTGAATAAAGCCAGGGATACTCTCTTCGCCTGCCCCTAGGGGTTGGCCGTTAGCGGCCACCAGCACATCGCCGGGTCGAAGGCCCGCCTGACCCGCCGGAGAGCTTTCGGAGATCACCTGGGGCACCAAAATACCGGGCTGGGCGTTAAAGGTCTCCGGAATGCCCACGGCGGTGAACTGGGCCACAAACACCAGGTAGGCAAACAGCAGGTTGGCAATCACCCCGGCGCTAATCACGATGGCGCGATCAAGAATAGGGCGGTTTTTAAGCAGATCTGGGTCGTTGGTGGGAATATCACTGTCCGGATCGTCGTCGGGAAAGCCCACAAAACCACCCAGGGGAATGGCCCGCAGGGAGTACTCGGTCTCGGTGCCCTGGTACTTCAGCAGAATGGGGCCAAAGCCAATGGCAAAGCGGTTGACATGGATACCCTGTAGCCGAGCGGCCATGAAATGCCCGGCCTCGTGGACGGCTACCAGCAGGGCAATGACCGCGATCGCAGCTAAAACCGACATAGACAAACCCGAAAGGTTAAGAACAGTCTCCCCATTCTAGCGCTGCTTATCCCCCCGCACGGTGAGCCTTGCCCTCGCCGTACCATTCTCCCTCTAGTGGCTACCCGTCGAGCTGTACGCCCCCTGCCACAAACCGAGCCGTCCACACCCCCAAATCGGGGTCGGGGAGAGCCCCTTTCAAGGCCGCCGCCAGGGCCACCGCCGCCGCTTCAGACTCGGCCAGGGTAAACACCGAGGGGCCAGACCCCGACATCAGCGTGCCCAGTCCCCCCAAGTCGGCCATCACGGCTTTGAGTGCGGCGGTTTTAGGGTGGGCGGGCAGCACCACTTTCTCGAAGTCGTTGTAGAGATGCTGCCCCAGGGCCGATCCCTGGCGCTGGGCCACCGCCGCCACCATATCCCCGGAGCGCACCTGGGACTGTCGCGCTTGCCAGCCCTGGGCGTCGGGCAGGTAGATATCGCCGTACTCAGCCCGGTAGGTCTGGTAGGCCCAGGGGGTAGAGACAAACTCAGCCCCATACTTGGCCAGCACCAAATGGAGGCTGTCGATGCCAGGCAAGGGGTCGAGCTGTTCGCCCCGCCCGGTGGCGATCGCCGTTCCCCCGGCCACGCAAAAGGGGACATCTGACCCCAGCTCAGCCCCCAGGTCTTGCAGTTCGGCCTGGGTCAGACCCAGCTGCCACAGCATATCTAGCCCCACCAGCACAGCGGCGGCATTGGCTGACCCCCCAGCCAGACCCGCCCCCACCGGAATCTGCTTTTCGAGGGTGATTTCTACGCCGCCCAGCTTGGCCATCACACCAGGAAAGCGATCGGCCACCAGCGCCGCCGCTTTATAGGCCAGGTTAGTTTCATCCGCAGGCACCAGGGGATGGTCGCAGCGCACCCGAATCTGATCGATCCCGATGCTCCGCACCGTCACCCGGTCGGCCAGGCTAATGCTCTGCATCACCATAATCAGCTCATGGAAGCGATCGGGGCGGCTACCCACAATTTCGAGATACAGATTAATTTTGGCGGCGGCCAGCAGAGAATATAGGCGCATAGGGCATCAGCGGGAGTGCTTCAGGATTGTATTACCCAGGGCGACCCACTGCTCAACGCTCAGGTCTTCGCCTCTGGCCATCGGGGCAATGGCTAGATCAGTCATCATCTGCTCCAGCTGATCGCGATCAATCACCGCCTTGAGATTGTTGCGCAGCATCTTACGCTTGCTGCCAAACCCCAGCTTGACCAACTGGTCAAACCCCACCAGATCATCGGAGGGGATGGCGAGGCGTCGGGGGGTGAGCTTGACCACCGCTGAGTCAACCTGGGGCGGCGGCTGAAAGGCCCGGGCCGGCACCGGGCAGACCAATTCACAATCGGCCAGGTACTGCACCCGCACCGTCAGCGCCCCAAAGGCTCGGGTGCCAGGCCGGGCATAGAGCCGCTCAGCCACTTCTTTTTGCACCAGCAGCACAATGACATCGTAGGAAACCGGGTTGGGGGCCGCTAGAGTCCCCAGCAGTTTCTCTAAAATGGGCCCGGTGATGTAGTAGGGAATGTTGGCCACCACCTTGTTGGGCAAGCCAAAGTCGAAGGCTTGATCGTAGGTAGCGGTGGCCATATCTAACTCTAGAATGTCGCTCTGCACCAGCTTAAAATTATCGTGTTTGGCGAACTGGTTGCGCAGCTTGCGACACAGGTCGCGATCGATTTCTACCGCTACCACGGCCTTGGCCAGGGGCAGCAGCCAGCGGGTGAGCGCCCCGGTGCCAGGGCCAATTTCGAGTACGCAGTCCTGGCGAGTGACGGCGGCGGCCTCCAGCATGGCATGGAGCACCTTTTCGTCGGTGAGCCAGTGCTGGCCAAAACGCTTGCGGGTCGGTTGGGAAAACATCGCGTCTTTACTAAAGCATTAACGACCTTGCTATGATCCTGACATTACCGTTATCGCGGCTATTTGCCCATGTCCGACGAGAAACCGGGACTGATTTGACCGTGGTGAAAGCAGTCCGGCAGTTTATTGCAACGGCCCATTAACCTTGCAGATCATTGGAGCTTAATCAGCCTATGCCAGTCGTTGACGCTAAATCTTACGTCGAGTGTCGAAACGAGGCCTACTGGGTCGAAGGAACTCGAATCTCCCTGGATTCGGTTGTCTACGCCTTCCGCAATGGCTTGTCCCCGGAAAGTATCATGCAGTCGTTTCCACTTTTGACCCTGGAGCAAGTCTACGGAGCAATTACCTTTTATTTGGCAAATCGCACCGAGATTGATGTTTATTTGGCGGCTGAGGAGGATGCTTTTGAGGCTATGCCCCAACCACTAGAGTCTTCTGCCCCTGCTCTATACAACAAACTTGTAGCGGCCAAAGCCTTGCAACAGCAGGTGAGTCTTTGACCATTCGCTACCAAGCCGCATCCAGTGCCGAGGAGTGGGTCGATCGCATCGCTAAGCTGCCCCTTTAAAGTAGCCAAACCCTAACGTCCCAGGTAGTTGAGAATGCCTCGGGCGATGCTGTCGGCAATTTGGTTTACAGCATTGGGATTGCGGAAGCGGGCAGCGTCGGTGGCCCCGGTCACGAACCCCGTCTCGACCAGGACGGACGGCATACTGGTGTACCGCAGCACGTAAAAGCGAGCCGTGCGCACGCCGCGATCGCCCAAATCCGTATTTTGCAGCACACTGGCGTGGATGCTGCGGGCCAGCCGTTCGCCACTGGAGTAATAGTAGGTCTCTAGCCCGTTGACCTCAGGGCGATCCATGCTGATAGCATTGGCGTGGATGCTGACAAACAGGTCAGCTCCGGCCTGGTTAGCGTACTGGGCGCGGGCATCGAGATCCACAAAGACATCCGTACTGCGGGTCATCAGCACGGTAATGCCAGCCGCCTGGAGCTGCTGCTGCACCCGGTTAGAGATGGTGGTATTGATCTGCTTTTCTTGCAGGCCACCAATGCCCACCGCACCGGGGTCGCGCCCACCGTGGCCTGGATCAATCACCACCACCGTGGCTCCCTGGGGAATAGACGGCAGCACGGGAGTAGACGCCACCGCCGGAGCAGAAGCGCTGAGCACCTTAGCGGGTAGGTTAGCCGCAACCAGGGCGTTGTAGACTTCATCGGCCCGCTGGCGATCGCGAAATAGCCCCACCTGCACTACCGTCTGGCCATCCACCGTGGTGCGAAAGGCTTCGGGCTCGACATTGCGCACCTGCTGTAGGGTATCGCCACTGGTGATCGGCACCACAACGCGAAAGTGATTGCCGCTAGCCGTAGCGCCGCCGGGGATAGCGCCGCTGGGTAGGGGAGGAAGTGCCGGGGTCGGTGCCGGGGTCGAGGTTGGAGGGGTAGAAGTGCTGGGGCGGGGCGGCGGGGGCAGAGGGCTCGTTTGCCCCTGGGCCGGAGCGACTCCAGCGGCCAGCCGCACCTCCAGGGGCGCGTCGTGGGTGAGGTAGATATGGCCCACGGGCTGGCCATTGTAGGTACGACGGGCCATCTGCCAGCCAGGATTGAGCTGAATCTTAAGAAAGTCGTTGGTGCGGCCCTGGGTACGGCCAATCTCGATCGGTGGGGCAGAGCGATCGCGGGTGGGACGGGCAAATAGCACCAGGTCATTCTGGCGGGGCGAAATCTCTAGGCGGTACTGAACGCCCAGGTCTTGGCCATTGATGCGCACCGAGTAGCCGTTGCCATCAGTGCTGCGATCGCAGGCCCCGGTAAAGTCAAAGTCCAGCAGCAGCGGGTCGACCACCACTGGCCCCTGTTCTTGCCCCTGTTCTTGCCAGCACTGTCGCTGATTCGGAATCTGCTGCAAAATCATCAGGTTGTAGAACGCGCCATTGCGCACCGGGCTGGCGATCGCGATCGCCAAGCTGGGGTCAATGGGCTGCTGGTCAAACTGCTGCGCTCTGGCCAGGGGAGCCGCCGTTAGCCCTGCCAACACCACCGCGGCGGTGGTCACCAGTGTTTTCAATGGGCGAGAGAGCAAGGCCATAGGAGTGGAAGCAACGGTAGGAGGAGCGGTATGGGCAGCGACGGGCAGCGAGAGGCAGGGCTAGGACAAGACTCCCTATGCTATCCACAATTGTGGTGATGGCACAGCCAGATGGCACCGGTAAGGTGTCGCAGTTTACCAATTGGCCCTACCCACAACAAAACCGGCCCAGAAAATCTAGGCCGGTTGAGAAGGATGACGGCGCCTTTACTCAGGCGGCGTTCAGGGATTAGCTAGCGATCTAGATCCCTAAAGGTTTGGTAGGCCTGCTCAGGGTGATAGATGTGACAGCGACTGGTAATCGTCCGCATCAGCTCCCAGGAAAACCTGGTCTCTTTCATCAACGGAGCCCAGTTTTCTTTCAGGGCTGCGTAGGCCGGGCGCAGGTTGTAGGACGGAATACCCACTGAAATATGGTGGGGAACATGGACGTTGATATCGTGGCACAGCACTTCGACCCAGTGGGGGTAATCGCAGTGGAGAGTACCTGACAACTGGGCTTCCGCCTCGTTCCAGGTGTCGCCGGGGCGAAACTGGATCTCAGGAATCGTGTGGTGCACCAGGGTAAAGGTGCTCATCCAGAAGTGGTAGCCGAGCCAGGGCATCAGCCAGTACTTCACCACGCCCCAGGGGCCAGTAAAGTAAAACAGAGTAGGAAAAAACACCGCCGCAAAAATAACCACCGCCGCAATGGAGCGCTTGACCTTGGCGCGATCGCGAGGCTCAAAATTGCGCAGGTTAAAGTGCAGCGCTCCCCAGTGGGGCACCGACGCCAGCCACCACAGCCAGCCCCGCATATTCCAGTACACCACCTGCAAAAAGACATTCGCTTCGGCGTAGTCTTCTTTCAGCCATGGGGTCCAGGCATTATCCACATCCATGTTGTTGGTGTGGCGGTGGTGAATATCGTGCAGCAGCCGCCAGCTATGGAACGGGTAAATCAGCGGCAGCATCGCGATGTGACCGACCCAGTTGTTGACCCAGCGGCGGTTTGCAAAGGAGCGATGGCCACAGTCGTGGCCAATCACAAAAAAGCCGGTCAGGGCGGTGCCGGTCAAAAACCAGGCCACCGGCAGCAAAAACCAGGGGGAAAATGCGATCGCAGCATATCCCAAGATCACAGCCCCTACGCTCAGCGCTACCGCCGTCCAGGCCTTGCGGGGGTCTTTTTGAAAATAGGCTTTAGGAATAGTCTGAATGACCTGCTTTAGGGTCAGGTCGCTGTAGGGGTTTACGTCCGCCGTCCTAGCAGATGTCTCAATAGTTGCAGTCAAGGAATGATCTCCACAAAGGTTAAGGTGCGCAAATCAGAGCTGGACTATTTTGCCCAAAAAAAACCTGCTCACCCCGCAGGGAGACGAACAGAGCCTAAGCTTGATTGCAACGTCGATATATCAACACACCGAACTAGTTCAACGACTTCGATAATCGCCGCAAACAGCTTAATAGGACAAAGATTGGCCCATTAGAGTGCTTATAATTCCTTTACATTTATACCATGGGGAGGATGACGCACCACGTTTATAGCCATCATTGTGGCGAAATATCCCAACCAGTTGCTATTCTCCTCAAGTAATGCGTGAGCAACCCCACGGTGTACAGCCGCCCAGATTTCTTAACCTAGTCTGTCACCCTCTAGCGATATCTCCCCAAAGAACGGCGACTAGAGTCCTCGGGGTATGGAGATCGATCGACGGATAGTGAGCCGACCGGATCGGTGTATCTTGTCCACCCCTCGTCTAGGGTTGACGGTGTGGACATCCCACCAATCCTAGGCGAGGGTAACGCTCTGAGCGCCAAACCTAGGGTTGCTAGGACAATCCCAGAAAAACCCTGAGCGGCGACGGCGAGTAAACCCCAACCAAGCGAGCGCCCCACCGATCGAAATGAC
>JAIXUR010000510.1 GCA_027483425.1 Cyanobacteriota bacterium
AGCACCCTGGTGGCCAAGGTGGCCTACGATGTCCTGGGCGATCGCGCCCTGGCGGTTACCGCCAACTCCCCCTCGCTGCTGCCCGCCGATCTGGAAGAGGCCCAGGTGCAGGCGGCGGCCATTGGCATTGCCCACGAGATGGTCGCGACCCACGAGCTCGACAACCCCAGCTACGCTGCCAACCCCATTAACCGCTGCTACTTCTGCAAGAGCGAGCTGCACGACACCCTCAAGCCCCTGGCCCTAGAGCGGGGCTATCCCTACGTTGTCGATGGGGTCAACGCCGACGATCTGGGCGACTATCGCCCTGGCATTCAGGCGGCCCAGGAGCGGGGAGCGCGATCGCCCCTGGCCGAAGTGGGCATCACCAAGCTGGAGGTGCGCGAGATGTCTCGCCTGCTGGGCCTGCCCTGGTGGGATAAACCGGCCCAGCCCTGCCTCAGTTCGCGGTTTCCCTACGGCGAGGCGATTACCCTAGAGAAGCTGCGACGGGTGGGCCAGGCCGAGCTCTACCTGCGGCACCTGGGCCTGCGCCAACTGCGGGTGCGTTCCCAGGACGACACGGCCCGCCTTGAGATTCCCGCCGAGGAGATCCAAGACTTTGTCGCCACCACCGATCTTGAAACCTTGGTAAAGACATTGCAAGACTATGGTTTCACCTACGTCACCCTTGATCTCGAGGGCTTTCGCAGCGGTAAGCTAAACCAGGAGCTGCCCGCTACCGTTATTAGCCCCTTAGAACGCCCCAGCCATGACCTATCTGCTTGCCGGTGACATTGGCGGCACCAAAACCATTCTGCGTCTAGTGCAGGCCAGCGAGCCCAGGGACCTGGGCCCGGTGCCCCTTCAGACCCTGTTTGAGCGTACCTACTCGAGCCAGGCCTACCCCGATCTGGTGCCGATGGTGAAGGAATTTTTGCACCATGCTAAGACGGACGCTGGGCAAGATCAGGCTCCCCAGCGGGCCTGTTTTGCCATCGCCGGGCCCGTGGTGGACAATACCTCCAGCTTGACCAATTTGGCTTGGTCCCTAGAGGGCGATCGTCTCCGCGAAGAACTTGAACTCGATCGCGTCGAGCTGATCAACGACTTTGAGGCCGTGGGCTACGGGGTGTTTGGCCTCGGCCCCGACGATATCCACACCCTCCAGGCTGGCGAGCCCGACAGCCATGCCCCGGTCGCGATCATTGGTGCGGGCACCGGGCTGGGCCAGGGGTTTGCTCTGGCCTTGGGCGGGCAGCCGCCCCTGGTGTTTCCCTCCGAGGGCGGCCACGCTGACTTCGCCCCCCGCTCTGAGCTAGAGTTTCAGCTCATGCGCTACCTGCTCGACAAACACCAGATCTCGCGCGTGTCGGTGGAGCGAGTGGTGTCGGGCCAGGGCATTGTGGCGATCTATCAGTTTTTGCGCGATCGCGAATTTGCCCACGAAACCCCGGCCATCGCCGAGGCCATTACCACCTGGGAGCGCCAGACCGGCCTCTCCACCAAAACCGTTGACCCCGCTGCCGTGATTTCCCAGGCGGCGGTCGATTGCCTCGATCGACTCTCCCACAAAGCCATGGAGATTTTTGTCTCCGCCTACGGGGCTGAGGCCGGTAACCTCGCCCTCAAGCTGTTGCCCTACGGGGGGCTGTACGTGGCCGGCGGCATCGCGGCCAAAAACCTAGCCCTGATGACCGAAGGCATTTTCCTCGAGGCCTTTACCCACAAGGGCCGGGTCAGCCCCCTGCTGGATCGGGTGCCGGTGCACATTGTGCTCAACCCCCAGGTGGGGCTGATCGGGGCGGCGCTCAAGGCGGTCGCGATTTAATACCGACCCATACCTCAGGGTAGTTGCGGTAGCCCGAGGGCTAATCACATCAGGGGATGGCCTTTTCAAACATCCTCTGATACCAAATCCGAGTCACATAGCCCCGATTCGAAACCGATACCTGGTAGGGAGCATTGCACTGCAATGCCCCTACAAACCGGGGTATACAGATAGGATTTGGTATGAGCCCCAAGGCGATAAAATCAAGAGCGCAGTATACCCGTTTGTGAGGTATGGCAGGTCATAGCAAGTGGGCCAATATCAAGCGTCAGAAGGCTCGGGTGGACGCGGTCAAGGGCAAGGTCTTTGCCAAAATGTCGCGGGAAATTATTGTGTCGGCGCGTCTGGGCGGCGACCCGGCGGGCAACTTTCAGCTGCGCACGGCGATCGACAAGGCCAAGGCCGCTGGGGTGCCCAATGACAATATCGATCGCGCGATCGCCAAGGGGTCTGGCAACCTGGGGGCCGACGACAACTTCGAAGCCATTCGCTACGAGGGCTATGGCCCTGGCGGGGTGGCCATTTTGATCGAGGCCCTGACCGACAACCGCAACCGCACCGCCGCCGACCTGCGGGCTGCCTTTAGCAAAAGCAGCGGCAACCTGGGGGAAACCGGCTGCGTGGGCTGGATGTTTGACCAAAAGGGTGTGATCACCATCGCCCACCCCGGCGATGAAGAAACTCTGCTCGAGGCCGCCATGGACGGCGGGGCCGAAACCTACGATCTGACCGACCTGTTGGGCCGCCGCGATGAGGTGATTCCCGGTGCCGAAATTTTTTGTGCCCCCGCTGACCTAGAACAGCTCGACACGGCGCTCAAAATTCACGGTTACGCCGTCCATCAGGTCGAACTTCGCTGGATTCCCAGTAACACGGTTACTGTCGATGACCCCGACCAGGCCCGTCTGTTGGTCAAGCTGATGGATGCCCTGGAGGACTTGGATGATGTGCAGTCGGTCACCGCGAACTTTGATATGGCGGAGGAGCTGATGGATGCGATCGCGGTCTAGGGGAGTGGGTGGGTAGGTGGGTAAGGGGACAGCTACCCCTCCAGGGCGAACGAGTCTAGTCAGCCGTTGTCCGACACCTTAGCACCATAACAAGCGGCTCTGGTTAATCTGCTTCACTAGAATTGTTATACATTTTTTCGATTTCTACCAACCCCGTTGACTGGCTGCCTGCTTCAATTGTGTAAACGCCATTTTATCCAGATCAAACTGGGTTATCAATCTCAGCGTTGCAAGAAATTCTGCAAACCAGCGATCTGAAATTCCGGGGCAGGATATCATTTCGCTGATTGCTGCTGATGATAAGTCTGTAAGCCATGTAAACGTGATGAGTTTAATTTGCCTGTGATACGTATCCCAAGCCTCAAAAACTTTTGCAATAAAAGCAGCTTGAATTTTTTCAGAGCTTCCGCATTATTGGCCTAATGAATACCCTATTTATAGTAGGAAAATGGGACGTTCTCTGTAGATTAAAGTGAGCTC
>JAIXUR010000610.1 GCA_027483425.1 Cyanobacteriota bacterium
AGCGGAGAAAGTCGGCACCGGAGAACCCGCCATCCACCCAGACCCGGGTGAGATGAGGGAAGCGTTGCCGCTGTTGGTGCACCTGTTGCAGGATCTGCTTTGCCCCTTCCCGTTCCGGTGTATTGGCCGCAACGACTTTGAGGGCGAGGAGCAGACCGAGGGTATCGACCAGGGTGAAGCGTTTGCGCCCTTTCGTCTGCTTGCCCGCGTCGTAGCCTGCAAATTTCCAGCAACTTCGGCAGGTGATTCTCACCTAACTTCGGCACCTAAATCTCACCCAGTTCGGCACCCGATTCTCATCTAAGTTCGGCAGGTAATTCTCACTCAACTTCGGCACCCCTGACTACACTGCACTGGTTCTTCCAGAAAGGGTGTAGGCGATGGGCAAAGCAAACGGACAAGGAGGATTACTGCAAATGGCCAAATTTCGAGAAATCTTGCGCCTGCATGCGTTGGGACATAGCCAATGTGCGATTGCTCAAAGCTGCGCGGTGGCTCGCTCGACCGTGCAGGATTACATTCGACGCGCGACGGCAAAAAACTTAAGCTACGAGCAACTCGCAGACTTGAGTGACCACGAGGTCAAAGAACTGCTGGGTAAGGGCAAACGTAAAACCGGGCAGCCCGGAGAAGCGATTGACTTTGCCCCGCTTGAGGTAGAACTGCGACGCAAAGGGGTAACTCTGGCACTGCTGTGGCAGGAAGGGTTAGACAAAGGAGACTGGCGAATGAGCTACGGCACCTTTTGTCGGCGCTACAGCCAATGGCGACTGCGGCAGCAGTTGAGTTTGCGCCAGGTGTACAAAGGTGGCGAGAAGCTATTTGTGGATTACTGTGGATTAACGGTGCCAGTCACTGACCCTAAAACGGGAGCAGTGGTGGAGGCGCAGATTTTTGTGGGGTGTCTGGGAGCGAGCAACTATACCTATGCCGAAGCGACCCCCACGCAGGAATTGATGCATTGGATAGGAGCGCATGAGCGGGCTCTGTCTTTCTTTGGCGGTGTACCGGAGTGCATCGTGCCGGACAATCTCAAATCAGGCGTCACTGACCCATGTCGCTATGAACCGGGAGTCAATCGCAGTTACCAAGAGTTTGCCGAGCATTATGGGGTTGCCATCATGCCTGCGCGTCCCAAGAAACCGCGCGACAAAAGCAAGGTGGAAAAGGCGGTGCAGGAGGTAGAACGGCAAATCCTCGCCCCTTTGCGGCATGAGCAGTTTACCAGCTTCGCGACGCTCAACGGGGCGATTGCAGCGGGGCTTAAACGGCTCAATGACCGAGTGATGCATGGCTATGGGCTATCCCGGCAAGGATTGTTTGAGCAGGTAGACCAAAGCGCACTCAAACCCCTACCCACCCAACCGTTTGTCTTTGGGCACTGGAAGAGCGCCAAAGTGAACGTTGACTATCATATTGAGGTCGAGGGGCACTATTACTCGGTGCCCTACACGCTGGTGAGTCAGGCGGTCCAAGTCAAAACGGGTGAGCAGTTGGTCGAGGTGTTTCACCAACACCAACGGATTGCCTGCCATGAACGCTCTCGTGTGCGTTATCGGCATACGACGGTGCCTGAACACATGCCACCGGAACATTTAGCCTACAAGGGGCAGTCGAAAGAGCGGTTTTTGGCATGGGCACAACGCATCGGTCCTGCCACCGTCGTCCAAGTGCAAGCCATCTTTGATGCCAAAGCTCACCCAGAACAAGCCTTTCGCACCCTCAAAGGCATCCAACGGTTAGTCGGACGCTATGGCCCAACTCGAGTCGAAGCCGCCTGCGGTCGAGCCAATGCCTTGGGACTAGTGGGGCTGCGTCGGATTCGCAACATCCTCGAAACTTGCCTCGAAACGGCTCCACTGCCAGACCCTGCTCCCCAGTCCGAGGTCAGTCAACACGCTAACGTCCGGGGTTCCCAATACTATTGCTAAGGTCACAAAGCATGAATCCATCAACAGTTGAACAACTCAAAGTGCTCCGCCTGAGTGGGATGCTCGAAGCTTGGAGCGAACAACACACCACTCCTACGTATCACGACCTAGGATTTGACGAACGCTTCTCGTTGCTAGTGGAGCGCGAACATTATCGGCGCTCCCAACAACGACTCCAGCGCCGTCTCAAGCAAGCTCAACTGTCCACCACCGCCTCGGTTGCCGATATTGATTTTTCAGTTCCGCGCGGATTGACCAAATCCAAGTTCCTCGAACTCACGAGCGGACAATGGGTGCAGGAAACGCTGAATTTAATTGTCGTCGGACCGACCGGTGTGGGTAAAACCTTTCTGTCTTCAGTCTTAGCCAACGGTTGTTGCACCTTGGGGCATACCGTGCGCTACCTCCGCAGTGCCGATCTGCTGCTGGAATTCAAATTGGCTAAAGCCGATGGCTCCTTCCCCAAGCTCCAACGCCAACTTGCCAGTTTTGGTCTCCTGATCTTTGACGATTGGCTACGCGACCCGCTTCTGCCTCAAGATGCCCGTGACTTGCTGGACTTATTGGACTTGCGTTATCGCAAAGCGTCTTCTCTATTTGCCACTCAAATTCCGGTCAACCAATGGCATCAGCAGATTGCTGACCCAACGCTTGCCGATGCGATTCTCGACCGCATTGTCCATGATTCTCTGCGACTGCTGCTCAAGGGCGAATCGATGCGAAAACTTACCAGCAAAATTCAACCCCAACTAGAGAGTGCTTAATGCGATCTCACACAAATCTTATTTCGATTTGTGTCGTTGATGGTTACTTGGATGCGATCTCCCCCACGATGATTTTTATGAATTTGTACCTGCCGAAGTTGATGCAATTACCCTGCCGAACTTAGATGAGAATCAGGTGCCGAAGTTAGTGTGAATCAGGTGCCGAAGTTGTGGAAATACAGCACTAGGTGCTCGAACTGGAGACGCTCCTTGTCCGGCAGTTGGCTCACAGGAGCATCTCCCCATTCACCTGGCCAGCATTTCCCTCGTAAAGAGGGTGCTGCTACGGTTGCCATCTTGTAAGAGATGGTTTGAGGTTTAGACGTTGCTGGATTTGCCGCTTTGGTGCCGGGTTTGCCTGCTGCTTTTGA
>JAIXUR010000111.1 GCA_027483425.1 Cyanobacteriota bacterium
CCACCCCCCCAGCAGGCCCCGAGAGCATGCTGTCTTTACCTTGAAACAGTGCCGCGTCGGTGAGGCCACCATTGGATTGCATAAACATGAGGCGAGGAGTTTGAAGTTTGGATTTTGGAGGATTACCTTCTGGCCCCTGGCTCCTGACCCCTGACTCCTGACTCCTGACTCCTAACTCCTGACTCCCCTCTTCCCCACCTAGCTGCCCCGCCACCCGATCCACATAGCGCCGCAGAATCGGCGACAGATAGGCATCCACCACCGTGGTATCGCCCCGGCTAATGAGTTTAATCAGAGGGCTCACCTGGTGGGAAATAGAGACCTGGGTAAAGCCCATCTGGCGGGCCAGGTCTCCCAGGCGTCGCTCGTGGTCGGGGTAGCGATAGCCATGCATGAGCGCGATCGCACAGGCGCGAATCCCAGCGTCGTAGGCTCGCTGCAGCTCTCCTCCCAGGCGATCGCTCTCTGCCGCCGTGAGGGGAATCAAGACCTCGCCCTGGGCGCTGAGGCGCTCGTTGACCTCAATCACCTGCTCGTAGAGCATGTCCAGCAGCTCAATGTGGCGGGCAAAGATGTTGGGCCGGTTTTGGTAGCCAATCCGCAGGGCATCGCCAAAGCCCTGGGTGATCAGCAGCAGGGTGCGATCGCCCTTCCGCTCCAGCAGAGCATTGGTCGCTACGGTCGTCCCCATCTTCACCACCTCAATGGCCGCGGCGGGAATCGCCTCCTTCGCCCCCAGCCCCAGCAGATCGCGAATGCCCTGGATCGGGGCATCGGCGTAGCGATCGGGGTTTTCAGACAAGAGCTTATGGACCACAATCTGCCCATCGGGGCGGCGGGCCACAATGTCGGTAAAGGTGCCGCCGCGATCAATCCAAAACTGCCATTGCGCAGGGCTGCGATCGGGGGCTTGAAGCGCTAGTTTGACCACGGGCTGTCCTCTGGGTGAATGGGCTGCTATGTAATGTAGAGGCTCATTCAGATAGCTTCAATCGTCACTTATCGTCACTTGTTTAAAGTAAGATATCGCTGAAGATGCCTTAGGCCCGCTGAGCCAATGGTTAAGCTATGGATCTACTGGGTTTGAGCACCTTAGGGCTGCGTCAGATTTGTTACTTTTTGATGGTGGTTAAGTGTGACAACAGCTTTAGCCGGGCCGCTGAGCAGCTTCACATTGAACGACCACCCCTGAGTCAGCTCATTCGTGCCCTAGAGAAACGCCTGAAGGTCAATCTATTTGTTAGCTGGCTTTAGGAGTATTGATGCTTCACCGACTTTTCGTTTATGGAACGCTCGCCCCAGGTCGCCCCAACGAACACGTCCTAGCGGATGTTCCAGGAGCGTGGGAGCCAGCGATCGTCACTGGCACGTTGCTTCAGGAAGGCTGGGGTGCAGCGGTTGGCTACCCAGGCATCCTCTTGGATAAGCATGGGGGCAAAATCGAAGGTTTTCTCTTCAGCTCAGAGAGGCTGGTTGAGCACTGGTCTCGCCTTGATGAGTTTGAGGGTGAAGACTATGAGCGTGTCCTAACGACGGTGAACCTCAAAGATGGGACAGCCGTGGATGCCTACATTTACAAGCTACGCACAAAGCTTTTGCATTCATAGATGAGGGCAATGGGCATAACTACAAGGTTCCAGCACCAACGCGATCTCGTGCGACAGCTGCTAGCGGTTTGGCGGTGCGATCGCAATTCTACCACGCTCCAGCGTCTGTTATCGCTGCTGAACGAGCCCTAACCGATCCATACATGATGAAAACCATCCTAGGCCATGGCGCCATTGTGAACTACACCTAAACCCTGGGGTGTCTCCCTTGCCGCCGGTTCACCCCCCATGGCAAACTCAGGGTGATTTAGAGCCTAGAGAGTCCCTTGCCCACCCTTAAGTGCATGGTGTGGGGATGGAACCTAGGGTCGTTTCTGAGCCTGCTTCGGACGACCGTAGCCCCTGGTAGGATGGCTCTAACCGCGATCGCTTACATCAACCCCCTAAACTAAAACCCTATGGATACTCAATCTAAGATTTACGTGGCGGGCTCTCGGGGCCTGGTCGGCAGTGCCCTGGTCAGAACCCTGAAAGCCCAGGGCTACAACAATTTAGTCCTGCGGTCGAGCCAGGAACTCGACCTGCGGAACCAGGCGTCGGTGGATGCTTTCTTTGCCCTAGAAAAGCCCGAGTATGTGTTTCTGGGGGCCGCGAGAGTGGGTGGCATCCAGGCCAATAACACCTACCGGGCCGAGTTTCTCTACGACAATTTGATGATTGAGGCCAACATCATCCACAGTGCCTACCGCCACGGGGTGCAAAAGCTGCTGTTTTTGGGGTCGTCATGCATTTACCCCAAGCTTTGCCCCCAGCCCATGAAAGAAGACTATCTGCTGACAGGGGCCCTGGAGCAGACCAATGAGCCCTATGCGATCGCCAAAATTGCGGGCCTCAAACTCTGCGAAAACTACTGTCGTCAGTACGGGGTGAGCTTTATTTCAGCGATGCCCACCAACCTCTACGGTATCAACGATAATTTTGACCTGGCCAACTCCCACGTGCTGCCGGCGCTGATGCGCAAGTTTCACGAAGCCAAGGTTGACGGCGACCCCACCGTCACCGTATGGGGCACCGGCACGCCTCTGCGCGAGTTCTTGTACGTGGATGATTTAGCCGACGCCCTGGTGTTTTTGATGAACACCTACAACGCTGTCGATTTCGTCAACGTCGGCACCGGGCAAGAGGTGTCGATTCAGGAGCTAGCGCTCACGCTCAAAGCCGTCGTGGGCTACCAGGGTGAGCTGGTGTTCGACAGCACCAAGCCCGATGGCACCCCCCGCAAGCTGCTCGATGTGTCACGGCTCAATGCCGCTGGTTGGCAGGCCAAAACCGATCTCAAGACGGGCATCGAGAAGACCTACTCCTGGTTCTTGCAAAGCTACGATTCTTTGCGGGGGCGCGAGGCCGCCTGATACCCAAGCGGTGTTAGACGGGGTTGCATTTACCGCTGCGAATCAGGCCCACCCGACGGGCGATCGCTTCAGCCTGGGTAGCGTAGGGGCCCCACATGGGGCGGCGATCTTGAAGCTGTTCGCGACTAACGCTTTCTGCCGAAAGTACCTCGCAGCTCTCGGCGTCGCTTTGAATCACATACCAACCTTCGTTCCGTTCCGGCATCGCGACGCTTCCTTAAACCACTCATAGTGCTGATCTATTAAACTCGGTTTTTCCAAAAATGGGTGGCCCATAGTGGCCAGATGGGTAGTAACCGTCAATAGCAGAAGCGGTCATTGCTGTTGGCCTGCGCTTGGCCCTCACCTTTGCGCATGGCGCCAATCAGGGTCGAGACCACCACACAGCGGTGGGTGTGCTTGTCTCCAGCCATGGCCACGGTAACCGTGCTCAACCGGGCCTTAACGTTGCCGTGCATATCAAACTTGACATAGTAAATATCCCCTGACTTGAGCATCGTGTTGTCGATGGGGGCAAAGACCACGCCATCGATCAGTGGTTGCCAGACCACGACTTGGCTAGACAAGGTCGCGTCAGAGTGGCTGGCCCACTCGATGCGTCCATCGCGCTGGCGCAGGCTAAAGCGACGATCGTGGCGGTGCTGCATGGCGTCGGCCTGGGTAGCCCGTAGGGCCTGGTAGACCATATCTCGGGTCATATTGATTTTTCGCTGGTTCAAAAAACCCATTAGGGACGGGGTGGCGATCGCCGCCAGTACCCCAATCAGACCCACTACAATTAATCCTTCAGCCAGGGTAAACCCAGCGGTTTGCCTAGAACCATAAATTGGCCCCAGCCGCCGCCGAAAAAAGTGATTCATGGTCGATGCACAAGTCCTGCTGGGGTTAAGTTGCCCCTCGGCCCAGGGATAGAGATAGCCCCTGGCTATTCCTCCGCCATTTTGCCGAGGGGGACGGTCTGGGACTGGATGACCTAAAGACGGCAAAGTCATTAAACTGATCAGGAGTACCGCCCCCTCACCTCCGCGTCTGGCCCGATCTCGCGCGCCCTCAGAGGCCCAGGCTTGAGCCAATCCTCTCTACCCTTTACTCTCTATCTATCCCCCCTGATCACCGTTGCCCCAAGGAGATTTTTCCCATGGATGTTAGAGCTGCCGTTGCCGTGGCCCCTGGTCAACCCCTCACCGTAGAAACGGTGCAACTCGAGGGCCCTAGAGCGGGTGAAGTGCTAGTGAACATCAAAGCCACCGGCATTTGCCACACCGATGCCTATACCCTCTCGGGCAAAGACCCCGAAGGGCTATTTCCAGCGGTATTGGGCCACGAGGGGGCCGGGGTAGTGGCCGAGGTGGGCCCCGGCGTTACCAGCCTGAAACCGGGGGATCACGTCATTCCGCTGTACGTGCCCGAGTGCCGCCAGTGCGACTACTGTCTGAGTTTTAAAACCAACCTGTGCCAGGCCATTCGCCTGACCCAGGGGCGGGGGCTAATGCCCGACGGCAGCAGTCGATTTTCCCTCGGCGGCGAGCCGCTGTTCCACTACATGGGCACGTCCACCTTTTCGAGCTACACCGTGGTACCCGAGATTGCCCTGGCCAAAATTCGCCCCGATGCTCCCTTTGAGAAGGTCTGTTACATCGGCTGTGGGGTCACCACCGGCCTGGGGGCGGTGATCAACACCGCCAAAGTAGAGCCGGGGGCGAATGTGGTGGTGTTTGGCCTCGGGGGCATTGGCCTCAATGTCATCCAGGGCTGCCGCATGGTCGGGGCCAACAAAATTATTGGTGTAGACCTGAACCCCGGCAAGCGATCGCTGGCTGAGAAGTTTGGCATGACCCACTTTGTCAACCCCAACGACCTAGAAGGCGACCTGGTGCCCTACCTGGTAGACCTCACCGGAGGCGGAGCCGACTACAGTTTTGAATGCGTGGGCAATGTAAATCTCATGCGCCAGGCCCTAGAATGCTGCCACAAAGGCTGGGGGGTGAGCATCATCGTGGGGGTCGCGGCCGCAGGCGAAGAAATTAGCACTCGCCCCTTCCAGCTGGTGACCGGACGGGTATGGAAAGGCACCGCCTTTGGAGGAGCCCGAGGCCGCACCGACGTGCCCAAAATCGTGGATTGGTATATGGACGGCAAGATCAACATTGATGATTTGATCACCCACGTCATGCCCCTGGATCAGATCAACACCGCCTTTGACCTCATGCACCGAGGCGAAAGCATCCGTAGCGTAGTGACGTTTTAAGGGCTGTGCGGTGTACGGTACAAGACAAACCTGAAATCCAAAACCCAAAATCCCATGCCCTCTCCCCTCACGCTCCACAACCAGCACGCCTGCTTTGGTGGCACGGTGGGCTACTACAGTCACCCATCGACAGCCTGCAACGGTGAGATGCGGTTTGCGGTGTTTGTGCCGCCCCAGGCCGAGGCTGGCCCGGTGCCGGTGCTCTACTATCTGTCGGGGCTCACCTGTACCGAAGACAATTTCACGGCAAAGGCTGGGGCCCAGCGCTATGCCGCCGAGTATGGCCTGATGTTAGTGGCCCCCGACACCAGCCCCCGAGGGGCAGAGGTGCCCGACGAGCCTGGGGCCTGGGACTTTGGCCAGGGTGCTGGGTTCTACGTCGATGCGACGATCGCGCCCTGGAGCACCCACTACAACATGTACAGCTACGTGGTGAGTGAGCTACCTCAGCTCATTGCCCAGGAGTTTGCGGTGCGCCGCGATCGCCAGGGCATCTTCGGTCATTCCATGGGGGGGCATGGCGCGCTGGTGTGCGGGTTGCGCAATCCCGATCAGTTCAAATCGATATCGGCCTTTGCCCCCATTGCTGCCCCGACCCAGTGCCCCTGGGGTCAACGGGCGTTTTCGGGATATTTGGGGCCGGATCCCGACCCCTGGCAACAGTACGATGCCAGCGCCTTGGTCAAGGCCCATGCCCAGGGCGATCGCACGATTTTGATCGATCAGGGCACCGCCGATCCATTCCTCGGGCAGCATCAGCTTTTGCCCGAAGTCTTTGAGGCGGCCTGCAACGCAGCGGGGCAACCCCTCAATCTCCGCAGACAGCCGGGGTACGATCATGGCTACTTTTTTATCGCCTCGTTTATGGCCGACCACCTGCGCCACCATGCCGATGTGCTGACGAAGGGCTAGGCTAGGGAAGGAGAATTGGCCGACAGTTATACCCTGTCATTAGGCCGTGTAATTAAGATCGTGTAATAAGGATAGGAGACCTGGCTATGGTGAGATTTTGTGTTGCGGCCCTACTCGTAGTGCTGGCGTGGCTGACTCCAGGGTCAGCCTTAGCGGCCTCCAGACCACCCCTGCTCGCTCAGGCCCCCGCCGCCGTGACGGCAACCGACATCCCGACCTTTGCCAAAGCCTATCAGGCGGTGCAAACCCTGCGCATGAAGGCCGAGAATGACATGGTCAAAGCGGTGGAAGCCGAGGGGCTGAGCATTGATCGGTTTAATGCGATCGCCGAAACCCAGATCGATGGTGCGGCCGAAAGCCCCGACGACATGGCCAAAATAGCTCAAAGAGCCAAGTTTTCTAAGCAAGAAAATAAGCAGTTCAAAACCGCCGTAGACCACATCATTGCCATTCGCCAGGCCACCGAGAACGAAATGGAGCTAGCCATTGAGGCCGAAGGGCTGTCTATCGACGCCTTCAACACCCTGCTGGAGCAGGCGGCCGACGACACCGACCTCCAGCGCCAGATCAGCGATGCGATCGTGAAGCAAACCCTGACCAAACCAGCGCCAGAATCTTAGGAAATTTCTGAAAAAGAAGATATCCCCGTAGGGGCGCAGGGCCTGCGCCCCTACGGGGAAGCAAAATTCTTGGGTATTTTCGTGGCCAGAATTGTCCTAGGTAACTGACTGACTCATTAAGAGTAGTTATCTCAGGTTTTGTGAGGTTATGTAAACCCGCCCCCCGAGCCTGGGAAGGTGGGGTCACAATGGGCCTCAGGAGCCCGCCCGTGGCCTCCTCCTGAGGTTTTTTGCGATGGTGCCTTTCTTTAAAACCGCCCCTGCGGAAACCGATACAGAGACAAAGATTTTAAAGGCAGCCCTGAAGCTGTTTGCCCAGCGGGGGTACGGGGGCACCACCACCCGCGAACTGGCCCAGGCGGCGGGGGTAGCCGAAGGCACCCTGTTCCGTCACTTTGAGAATAAAAAAGCCATTCTGGTGGCGGTGGCCAGCCAGGGCTGGGTCGAGATTTTGACCGATCTGCTGACTGAACTGAGCGAAATGGCCAGCTACAAGGCGATCGGCCAGGTCATGCAGCGGCGCATGCTAAATCTGCAAAAAAACTCGGCCCTGATGCGGGTGTGCTTTATGGAAGCCCAGTTTCACCCTGAGTTGCGGGATCAGATTCAAAACGAAGTGATCGGCAAAATGATCGACGTTGCCGAGGCCTTCTTTCAAACCGCCATGGATCGGGGCGTCTACCGGCCCATGAATGCCCGCATGGTAGCGCGGGTCTTTTTGGGCATGTTCACCGTCGCTGGCTTCAGCCAAGACACCCTCGGCGACGAAGCCGCCTCGCCCCAGGCCATGAAGGATCTGGCGGAGTGCCTGACGGATATTTTCTTGAATGGGGTGTTGGCCTAGGGAATTTTGGATGGGTGTTTTTGGATTTTGGCCAGGGATCGACCCAATCTAAAATTCTCTACTGTCTTCCTTGGCCAAACAAAATCGCCTTGGCCTCGTCGGTCATGGTGGGCTCGGTGCGCATAGATTCAGCGATCGCATAGGCCCTCTCCACCGCTGGGCGGGCCTGGATCACCTCAAACCAGCGCTTGAGGTGGGGGAAATCCGCCAAATTTTGCTGCTGGGTTTTGTAGGGCACAATCCAGGGATAGCAGGCCATGTCGGCGATGGAGTAGTCGCCGGCAATATACTCATGGTCTTTCAGTTGGGTATCTAGAACACCGTAGAGGCGCTCAGTTTCTTTGACGTAGCGGTTGATGGCATAGGGGATTTTTTCGGGGGCATAGGTGCCGAAGTGGTGATTTTGGCCCAGCATCGGTCCCAGTCCACCCATCTGCCAGAACAGCCACTGCATCACGGTGGTGCGATCGCGCCGGTTCTGGGGCAAAAACTGCCCGGTTTTTTCCGCCAGGTACTGCAAAATTGCCCCCGACTCAAATAGAGCCAGCGGTTCGCCACCATCGTCAGGCTCGTGGTCGACGATGGCAGGAATGCGGTTGTTGGGGGCAATGGCGAGAAAGTCGGGGGCAAACTGGTCGCCCTTGCCAATGTTAATGGGCTTGATGGTGTAATCCAGGTCGGCTTCTTCGAGAAAAAGGGTGATTTTGTGACCGTTGGGGGTCGTCCAGTAGTACAGGTCGATCATGGCAAGCATCCTAGGGGGCAGGGCATGGAAGCAGACCCCAATAGCCTAGCCGAGTCTACTTCTCTTGGGGCGTGACTGGCGGCACAAATAGATCTTATGTACTATATGACTATGGCAGGCGCTACACTTAAAGCAGTGAGTCAGAGAGATCCGATGGTACTGGCCCAAAATCCTAACCAGCAAGACGTAGATGATGCTGAGCTGCCAGCGATGCCGCCCTGCGACCTCTACAGCGACGAACCCCCCTTGGAAAGTTACCTGCATCTACAACAGTTGTTACTGTTGATGAAGTGCCTCGATTGGCTATGGCAAGCCCGCGATGATTACTTTGCCGCAGGCAATCTGACCATCTACTACAGCAGCCAAAAAATCAAAACCCGTGACTTTAAAGGCCCAGATTTCTTTGTCGTCCTCGGTACGGAGAAACGCCCCCGCAAAAGCTGGACGGTGTGGGAAGAAGATGGCAAATATCCTAACCTGATCATTGAGCTGCTGTCAGAGTCGACAGCCAATGTTGATCGGGTGGCCAAAAAGCAGCTCTACCAAGACACCTTCCGCACCCTAGAGTATTTTTGGTTCAGCCCCGACACGCTGGAGTTTGAGGGTTATGTACTGCTAGAGGGTCTTTACCAGCCCATCGTTCCCCAGGCATCAGGGCTCCTGTGGAGCAACCAACTCAACCTGTTTCTAGGGGTTTACGATCGCCAGCTGCGTTACTTTTCCCCAGCCGGTGAGCTCATGCCTACCCCAGAGGAAGCCGCCAGAACCGCCGAGCAAAAAGCCACCTATGCCGAGCACAGGGTCGATGTTATGGCGACCAAACTGCGAGAACTGGGGATCGACCCCGATACACTGAAATAGAGACGAGCAGAGGTTTTCAACGCTGGCGCTTTCGATTTCCCCAGATCTCCTGACAGCAGCGCAACATTTCTTTCGATTTTGTTCCGGTGTGAGTCTCCATCTGGGCTTAGAATCAAGCGATAATTTCTGACTCGCGCCCGAACAGACCGGCCCCCAGGGGCCCACGCACCGCCCCAGAGGATGACTCCCTATGGCCATTATTGCCCTCAAAGCCTGGTATCTCGAAGCCTACGAACCAGTCAGAGAGCTAGAAAAGCGCCCCCACGACCTGCGGCTGAGTAAAAATAGTCTGTTGAAGTCGGCACTGCGGGCCGATTTTTTAGACGACAGTGCCGAGGTGCGCCAGTCGACCTGGTTCCAGCGCTACATGGATGGTGAAACCGTAGAGTTTTACATTGAAGGCAGTGGTGGCTATGGCATCGCCAACATCGACCTGATCAGCCACGAGATTTACTTCACCAAGCTGGAGGTAATGGCCCACCTAGAGCCGATCATCTACTTCTGCTACCAGCAGGAGTACAGCCCGTCAGCGGAGGCCCTGCACCAGGCCCTCACCGAGACCTTGGAGACCCTAAACAAACGGTCTCGCGTAGCCCTGACCTTGGAGGTATCCCACCGCCTCAGCGACGGCCCGGCCCGACTCAATAGCGCCCTAGCCCGCAAAATTCGTAAATCGCTGTTGTTTGTGGCCGATGGTACCCCGATTGTGGCGGTGGAGGGCCATACCACCCTGCTCGTACCCAGCCCCCACGTGTGCGTGGAGATGGGTTATGCCCTTCAGGCCAAACCCGCTGAGCAGATTTTGCTGGCCCAAATGGAGCGAGCCGACCTGATCGGGCAGTACCCCTTTGACCTGCCGGCCCAAAACCGCCTGACCTTTAAGACCAAGGCCGACATAGCCAAGCAGTTGCCCAAGGCCCTAGAACAACACTTATCTCGCTTTAATCTTTGGGTTTAGGGCGATCGCTACAGTAGAGCCAACGTCCCTCGCCGACCACTCTAGAGACGCCCCCCTGGCTAGTGACCTAATGGTTAAGAGGATCACGGCGTTACCCCTAGCCGTTAGCCTACATTGGAGAGCATCATCCTAAGAGGGTGTTTGAACAGGGCAACGCTAGGTGCAACTCGAGGTCAGAAGGCTGTGAGGTCACTTGCTCTGAAACAGCTATAGCCTCTTTTATAGGTATAACCTAAGACTCTCGCCAACTTTTCAAACACCCTCTAAAGCACACTTTGCCCTGAGGCCCCCCATGCTAGATACCCCCGATTTGCTGCGATTGTTACACCCCTTTATGGCCGTCACCATAGTGATGCCGCTGATTGGTGTCGCCGTTTACTTTGCCGTACAGACTCGCCAGCGACGTTTGGCCGTTGTTAATAAGACCAAAACCGCCATTGCCCCAGTGGTGGGCAAAGAGCATGTGCGGGTTGGACAGTGGCTATCTGGTACGGTGGTAGCGTTGGTGTTACTAGGACTAGCCCATCCTATTTTTAAGACCATTGGGCGCGACAACGCCTGGTCTGAAGATCCGTTTCGGGTGATTTTTGTGGTGGCCATGTACGCTCTAACCATTGCTGCACTGGTCTTTCTGTACAAATCTAGAACGCCCCTCTGGCGAGGGATCATGGCTACCCTAACCGGTACCGGGCTGTGGTTGTTGGGCATGCAACCGGGGGTCTGGCGACGGGGGTTTGAGTGGTATGTGTCGCACTTTTACCTGGGCATGGCCGCGGCGATGTTGATGATTTTTGCCCTCGCTACCCTACCTGAAATTTACAAATCTAAGCGCTGGCGGCTAGTCCACGCCGCCCTGAACACCGTGGCGGTACTGCTGTTTATCAGCCAGGGCATTACCGGCGTGCGCGATCTGCTCGAGATTCCGCTGCATTGGCAGGAGCCCGCTATTTTTCAGTGCGATTTTGTAAATAAGACCTGCTAAGTAGGGGGCCGGCTCAAGGCAGGAGATTTTGCTTCGCTAGAAGTCAGGAGTCGGGAGCCAGCATTTCCCCGACCCCTGACTTCTAGCTCCCGGTTCGCTCATTTTTTCTAGCGTCCAGTCAATCAACCAAACGCTGTATGTAGCGTCTGGAGGCATATTTACCTGGTTGACTTCACAAGTTGATGGAGAATACGCAAGACATGCTTTTAGTCAATAGATTGATTGATTGATTGATTGATTGATTGATTGATTGATTGATTGATTGATTGAAGCCTATAAACCCTATTCTGCCGTAGCAATTCTGAAAAGCCGTTCCGAAATGAGCGAACCGTAAGCTCTAAGCTGCCGATCCCAGGATTTGTCCCACGGAGCCGCAATGCACCACTTCGCACAATTGCTTTTTCTCATCCCCACGCTCCAGCGGTATCTGAGCTGGGCGCAGGAGCGCCGGGGAAAGCATTCCCACGCTCTGCGTGGGAACGAGGGGGAACAAGCCATAAACCTTCCCTTTGCCGCCCTAGGCACTCGGGCGAGCGAGCGCCCCCACCGCCGCCCCGGTCGCCGTCAAATAATCTTGGGGTGCCAGCCACAGCATCAGCCCCCGCTTGCCCGCCGACACCGCCACCCGCTCAAACCCCAGCATCGACTCATCTACATAGACCGGGTAGATCTTTTTAGTGCCCAGGGCCGTGACGCCGCCGCGAATGTAGCCGGTCAGGGGCTGCACGTCTTTGAGGGGCACGGTAGCGATGTTGCGATCGCCCGCCAGCACCGCCAAAGCCTTGAGGTCAAGCTGGGCGCTGCCGGGAATGACCGCCAGGCAAACCCCGGTGCGATCGCCCCTCGCCACCAGGGTCTTAAACACCTGCTCCGGCGGCAATCCCAGCTTTTCTGCCGTGCTCTCGGCGGCCAGGTCATCGGGGTCAACGGCATACTCCAACACCTGGTAGGGCAGCTTGAGGCGATCGAGAATGCGGGCAGCGTTGGTTTTGCTCACGGCACAGCCTGGGAAACCTGGAACGTTATTTTAACGGCATATTCCTATAGCGATAGGCATTCATAGCCCCATCGCCCTGTCGTAGGTCAGAATAGGTAACAAGCCAACTAGATCCCTTACGACCAGCACCACCATGCCCCGCATTCGAGACATTCTGCACAACGGCGAACCCGGCCAAAGCACCACCATCCAGGGCTGGGTACGCACCAAGCGCGAGGCCAAAGGCCTCACCTTTGTGGAGGTGAACGATGGCTCGTCTATGGCAGGCCTGCAGGTAGTGCTCAATGCCGACCTGGCGAACTACGACACCGTGGTCAAAGACCTCACCACTGGGTCTTCGGTGGCCATTGGCGGCACCCTGGTGGAGTCGCCCGGCAAGGGCCAGCGGGTGGAATTGCAGGGGGACACCATCACCGTCTTCGGCACGGCGGACGGTGAGACCTACCCCCTCCAGAAAAAGCGGCACTCCTTTGAATACTTGAGGACGCTGGGGCATCTGCGATCGCGCACCAACACCCTCGGAGCCGTCTTTCGCGTGCGCAATGCCTGCGCCCAGGCCATTCACCAGTTCTTTAACGAGCAGGGCTTTTTGTGGATCCATACCCCCATCATTACCGCCAGTGACTGCGAGGGAGCGGGGGAAATGTTTGCTGTGACGGGGCTGAATTTGGCCAACCCACCCAAGGGCCCGGACGGGGGCGTTGACTACAGCCAGGACTTCTTTGGTAAACCCGCCTACCTGACCGTCAGCGGCCAGCTCGAAGCCGAAATCATGGCCATGGCCTTTACCGACGTGTACACCTTTGGCCCCACCTTTCGGGCCGAAAATTCCAATACCTCCCGTCACCTGGCCGAGTTTTGGATGGTGGAGCCCGAACGAGCCTTCTGCGACCTGGTGGGCAACATGGATCTGGCCGAAGAATTTCTCAAGTACATCTTCCACTCGGTGCTGGAGCAGTGCCCGGAGGATATGGCCTTCTTCAACGATCGCATCGACAACTCGGTGTTGGCCACCGCCGACAACATCATCAACAACACCTTCGAGCGCATAACCTATACCGAGGCCGTGGCGCTGCTGGAGAAGTGCGATCGCACCTTTGAGTATCCAGTCGAGTGGGGCATCGACCTACAATCGGAGCACGAGCGCTACTTAGCCGAAGAGCTGTTCAAAAAGCCGGTGATTGTCACCGACTACCCCACCGCCATCAAAGCCTTCTACATGCGCCTCAACGACGGCGGCGAGACCGTGGCCGCCATGGACGTGCTGGCCCCCAAGGTCGGCGAAATCATCGGCGGCTCCCAGCGGGAAGAGCGGCTGGATGTGCTAGAACGCCGCATTGTGGAGGCCGGTCTGCCGATCGAGGACTACTGGTGGTACCTGGATCTACGCCGCTTTGGCACTGTGCCCCATGCGGGCTTTGGCCTCGGCTTTGAGCGCCTGGTACAGTTTATGACCGGCATGGGCAACATCCGCGATGTGATCCCCTTTCCCCGCACCCCCGACAGCATCGAGTTTTAGGGCCTAAAGACTCTGGCAAAACTGACGAACAGCTCTAATCACCGTCAGGTCAGTGCCCGTCCTGCGCAGTTGCACCCAATGGCTCAACTGCTTGGCCTTCACTGCCGGAAAGGCTTGACTTTGGTCAGAGCCTTGGTACTCGCCCGACCGTAGCACCAGAATAGACAGTGCCCCCTGCCGATACAGCCACACCTCTGGAACACCCATGGCCAAATAAATCGGCAATTTACTGTCCGATCGATTGGCAATGTCTACCTCCAGCGCCAAATCAGGCGGTAGATCTGGGGAGATAGGTAGGTCTACACCCTGTCCTGGTTGGGCATTTTGGATGTAAAAGCAGCTATCAGGTTCAATGCCTTTGGCCAAATCTGGGCGGTTCATGCGCATTGAGCCTAGATCGTTAAACTCAAGCCCCAGTTCTTCCGCCAAGGTCAGGATGATAGCCGCCAGCACACGATTCATGACTTCATGGAGTTGTCCTGGCATTCTGATTTCTAGAATTCCGCCGTCGTAGGCAATACGGCTAGCGCGGTTATCTCCCAGTTCGATCAACAGCGCCATGTAACTCTCCCAGGCAACGTCTGCAATGCATAGGGCACTGCCGGGGGTGAGCTGAATCTGACTCAGGGGTGTTGCGAGGGTAGCCGTCATCACTGGCTCGAGGGCAGGAGATAGTCTCAGTATGGCTCAAGGTGACGGCTTCTAAACAGCCAATTCGTTAGCCCGTTAAGGATAAACAGAATTCAGGGTAATGGCTTCCTGCGGCGCAATTCACCATTTCAAAACACCAGCACTAGCTCCACCTGCCAGTTATCCCCCTGGCGTAAGATCTGAATATTGCGAATAAACTCGCGAAAGAAGAAGCGCCGCTCCGCTTCAGACAGGTCAAGCCAAAACTGAGGAATCGACACCGACTGAGACAGCTCTTGCAGATTGACCGGGGGTAACTGGGCCAACCGCTGGTGCAGCACTGAGACTTCGCCGCGCAGCTTGTAGCGGCGCAGGGCCGCGGTTTCAGCATCCAAAATACCCGCCTCTTCCAAGCCCGGCAGCTGGGCTAGCACCGCCTCCTTCGCGTCAATTTGGCCCTGCAACTGAGTACCCGGAGCGGGCGCACCGGCCACGGCCCGAGCGCTCAGCTGAGCCACCGCCTGGGGCAAAACTCGACAAATATCGGCCACGATGCAGTTCAGCGCGTCGTCGTAGGGAATAGCTTTACACCGAGGAGTTCTAGGGCAGCCGCTGGGCCGCAGATAAAGGTAGGTTTTGCCCTGGCCCCGAGGTGTGTTTTTGGGCGCAGATTTAGAAACAGTCAGGGGCTGGCCGCAGTCCTGGCAGGTGACGAGGCCCGCCAGCGATCGCGGTGCCCCCGCCGTCCTGGGCGGCAAAGGCCGATTGCGGCGCAGCAGGCGATCGATCTGGGCCGCCTCCTCACGGCTAATGATGGCGGCATGGGTATCGCGCAGCACCTGGCCATCCTGGTATTGCAGATCGCCCCGGTAGACCGGGTGGGTCAACCAGCGTCGCCCCGTCGACACCGAAATGCGCTTGCCCCATTTACCGTCAATGAACCGTACCGCGCCGCGCAGGGAGCCGTAGAGCAAAAACTCGTTGACCAAGGCGGTGACGACAGGGGCCGTGGCGCGATCGATCAGGTAGCGCCCCTGGCCCCGGCGATAGCCGTAGGGGGCCTTGCCAGGGGGCGGTAGCGCCTGGAGGCGGTTGCGGGCGTGGCCCTGGCGCAGGCGGCGACGACGCTGCTGGGTGGTCAGGTCAGCCCCCTGGAGCAGGCTGGGCAGATCCACCGGATCACCGCTGAGGGAGACTATCCTAGCCCCGGTGGCTTCCAATTGCTGCACCCAGTGATGCACCTCGGCGGGGTCGTTGCCGAGGGCCGCGAGATCTTCCACCAGGACTAGGTCGGCGGGAGTGGTTTGGAGATCGGCGAGGAGGCGATCGCGCTCAGGTCGATAGTCCGGCTCCGACGGCAGCGCCCGGTCGGTGTACACCTGCTCCGCCGTAGTCAGAGGGTCAGTCTCCGGCAGAGCCTGATGGGCCACGGCGGAAACCTCCTGATAGCGGTAGGCTAGAATGCGCATGGCCTAAAACGCCAGCTTGAGAGCTTCTTGCAGGGCCAAGGCCGCCTCATCGTTATCGCTGGCCACAACCACCATCACCGTGGTGACCTCAGCCGGGTTTTCGATGCACACAAACATGGCCGTTGCGGCCTCAGACCGACCCGCCACGCTGGTGGCATCGTTTTGCACCGGCTCCAGCCCTTGGGACAGGAGCGCTGGCTGAGCCAGATCCAGGCACTGGGCCGTATCGATCGCCAGCACCTGCCAGGCGTAGTACATCCCCGGCGGACCGGCCTGCACCCCAGGAGCCGTCGCCGCCAGACCCAGCCCAGACGCCAAAACCGTTAGCCAGTAGGTCATCAATGCCATCGATACTTGCCATAATTTTATGCTGGAGCCATTAGAGTCCTACCCTGGGCCTACCCTGAGAATACTGCCATCCCAGAAAGGACGTCCTGAATCGATCATACTCCCTGCCCCTAGATTCAACTCCTGGCGGCGGCCATTGGCTCTAGGCCGTGGCAAGATAGGTGGATAGGCTGGAATCACTGGCCCGATCGCGTTTCCCCCCGATCGCGTTTCCCCACCGATCTCACCGAGGCAGGTTTCTTGCAGATTACATTTTTGGGTACCAGTTCTGGCGTGCCTACCCGGGCGCGCAACGTGTCGAGCGTGGCCCTGCGGCTGCCCCAGCGGGCCGAAGTGTGGCTGTTTGACTGCGGCGAGGGCACCCAGCACCAGTTTTTGCGCAGCGAGTTTAAGTCGAGCCAAATTCGCCGCATTTTTATTACCCATATGCACGGCGACCACATTTTTGGCCTGATGGGGCTGCTGGCCAGTTGCGGCCTAGCGGGCAATCGGCAGCAGCGCATCGACATCTACGGCCCCAAGCCGCTCAACGACTACCTGCAGGCCTGCCGCCGCTACTCCCAAACCCATTTTTCTCTGCCGATCAAAGTCCATGCCATCGAGCCGGGGCTGGTCTTCGAGGATGGCGACTTTCGGGTGCTGTGCGACCTGCTAGAGCACCGGGTGCCCGCCCATGGCTACCGGGTGGAGGAGCGCGATCGCCCCGGTCATTTCGACGTCAAGCGGGCCCAGGCCTTGGGCATTCCCTCTGGGCCCATCTACGGTGCGCTCAAGCAGGGCAAACGGGTTCAGCTTGAGGATGGCCGCACCATCAACGGGGCCGACCTCTGCGGGCCCGACCTCGTGGGGCGCAAGCTGGTGTACTGCACCGATACCATTTACTGCGATCGCGCCGTAGACCTGGCCGCCCAGGCCGACGTGCTGATCCACGAAGCTACCTTCTCCCACCGCGATGCCGACCTGGCCTACCAGCGGCTGCACTCGACCTCCACCATGGCGGCCCAGGTGGCCCTGGGAGCCCAGGCCAAGCAGCTGATTATGACCCACTTCAGTCCCCGCTACGCCCCCGGCAACGACATCCAACTGCCGGATCTTCTGGCCGAGGCCCGGGCCATTTTCCCCAATACCACCATGGCCCACGATTTTATGATCTACGACATCCCCCGCCAGGACGAGAAGGTGTTGACGACTTCGGCGGTGTAGGGGGTTTCTAGGGTGCGATCGCGGACTGCTCTAGCCCCTCCCCTAGTCGATGGCGCAGCGCCGTCAGTTGCTGCTGGTTATCGACGGCGGTGCGGGGCATGGGCACCTCGGTATTGGGCCAGTTGTCCAGATCGTTGCAGGGGCAGAGATGGGACATCACGCCCAGGGTAGGCATAGCCACGGGCATGGCGCAGCGAGCACAGGAGGCGGTATCCCACGCAGGCGACAGCAGGTTGGCAATGCTCTGGGTGGTGCCCTGGAGGTAGCAGTCTCGACCGCTGGTCACCATAATCTGGTGCCAACAGGCTTCAAAGGCTGGACTGTAGTCACCATTTTGAAAGATCGGATCGGGTAAGCATTCGCCCCGGTTTTCGGCCAGCACCACAGGCTTGCCCAGCTGAAACCAGTGGGCCAAAAAATTTCTAACCTGCTCTTGAGAAGCCATTGCTGCCACACTCCTGATTAGGTTGCCGAGGTATGATCTCTGGGGTCTGGTAAGGCGTTGGAAGATAAGGCATCCAGTACTGATCCAGCATCCGTGGGTGAAGGGTCAGTGGGTGAAGGGTTAGCCCTTTTCTAAGCAGGCAGACGGCCATTGCCCTCAGGTCTGCCGGTACTCGGATCTACCTTTTCTCAGGGCTATCAGTCCCATCCTAACGGCTTTGCCATCGCGCCACAGCGATCTAGGGATAATCTTTGGAAAGTAAACTCCTGGTCGATCGCCCCGAGGTCAGCACCCCGAGGTCAGCGCCCCGAGGCCAGTGCTCTGAGGTCAACGCCCAGTCCATGGGGCTCCCATCCGTATCCTTGAGCGGACTCGCTTTTGAGAATGGAGGGCTGAAGATGGAATCCTCTTAACGAAAGTTTGCAACGGCTCCCCCCCGGCGCTAAAAGTGCGGCGGAACCAGATAAA
>JAIXUR010000439.1 GCA_027483425.1 Cyanobacteriota bacterium
CTGGACTCCTGTCGGGGCAACCGGCTCCAGAGGTCTGCAATTACGCGCAATAGAAATCTCCTTACACCGCCTCAACCGGGGCATTGAGATAACCCAAATCTGGCCCCTGGGGGATAATGCCGCCCGGATTGAGGGGAAACAGGTTGCCGTAGTAATCGCGCTTGACCGCCTCAATATCGCAGGTTTCCGCCACCCCCGGCCGTTGGTACAGGCGGCGCAGGTAGGGGCCGAGGTGGGCATAGTCTTGAATGCGGCGGCGGTTGCATTTAAACAGGCTGTAGTAGACCCCATCGAAGCGAAACAGGGTGGTAAACAACCGCACATCCGCCAGGGTGACCCGATCGCCGCAGAGGTAGGGGTGCTGGGCCAGGGTCTGGTCGATCGCATCTAGGGTCTCAAACAGCTCCGTGCAGGCGCGATCGTAGGCGGCCTGGGTTTGGGCAAAGCCGCAGCGGTAGACGCCATTGTTCACGGCGTGGTAGATGCGATCGTTCCACCGGTCGATGTCGGCCCTGAGACCGTCTGGGTAGAGACTGACCTCGGGCCGGGTGGCCCATTCGTTAAAGGCCTCATCCAAAATCACGATGATGTCGGCGCTCTCGTTGTTGACGATCGCAGCGGTCTGTAGGTCCCACAGCACGGGCACCGTGGCCCGCCCCCGATACCCCGGCTGGGCCTGGCGGTAAAGCTCCGGCAAGGTGCGACAACCCCGAAAGGGGGTTTCAAACACCCAGCAGCCTTCGTTGGGGGAGGGAACCACGGGAATGGCGGCGATCGCCCCCTCCAGTCCCTTCAGCGCCCGCGTCACCAGGGTGCGGTGGGCCCAGGGGCAGCCCATCCCCACAATCAATCCGTAGCGATGGGCGGCGGCGGGGTAGGTTCCCGCCGGTTCGATCCGGTGGCGAAATTCACTCTCGGGTCGCTGGTAGTCGCCGCTTTTGCTGGTGGGGGCCATCTGGCCCATCATGGTTTGCCACAGCGTCGTCCAAACCTGCTTGGCGGTGCGAATCAGCACACCAGGGGGAAGGCCAGCCATAAAATCCTGATTGTAGGAACCTGCCCTCACTATACAAAGGCAGGGCACAAAGGCAGGCCATTAACACGACAAAATAGCCGCCCTGTCCGAGCACACCCTCTAAGCCAGTCCGCGTAGCTTGCGGGTGTTGTCGTAGAGACTCTGGGCCAGGCCATCGAGCCGCTGGGAGAGCTTGGCATCGGTGAGTTTGCCCCCATCATCAAAGACCTGCCAAGCCTGGCCAATCGCCACCTGCTCCGGCACCACCCAGGCATGCACCCAGCGCAGAATGGTGCGCAGGTCGTTGAGGGCGTTGCTATTCGCCTGGCCACCGAGAATGCTAATCAGGCCCGCCACCTTGCCGCCAAGCTGGTCAAAGCTCATCAAGTCCAGTGCATTTTTGAGCACCCCGCTGACGCTGCCGTGGTACTCCGGCGTGACCAGCACCAAGCCATCGGCGTCAGAGAAGGCCCGACGCAGACGCTCCACATCGGGATACCCAGGATAGTCGTCGCCGCCGTGGCAGAGGGGCAAATTCATCTCGCGCAGGTCGAGCAGTTCAACCTCGGCCCCCAGGGCGCGTAGGCGATCGCCGGTCAACTCCAGCGCCCGTTGGCTATAGGAACCAGGCCGCAAACTACCGGCTATTCCCACAAACTTAACCATGACAGACCTCCAATTATTTATACATAGTCGTAATGACTTCAAGTTAGCGAATATTGTCGTGATCTGTCAAGGCGCGGAAAATGGTCAGGGGTTGCGATGGCGGAATTCAAAATTCAGTCCCTACCCGCCTCCTGACTTCTGACTCCTGACTCCTGTCTTCTGACTCCTGACTTCTGTCTTCAACCGATCCCCCCCCAATTCATAGATTTCCCAGTCATTCCTGCGCCAGTTGGCGTATAGTGGCGAACAAAAGAACCCTCCCCTGGGTGGAGGTTAACGTGGTCAAACCTACCTCTGATTCTCTGCGACGGGTCGGGGATGCCAGCTCACTGCTGGTGCCCGCCACCGCCGAGTATGCCGAACGCCTATCCCCCCAACCCTTGGTGATTGGGGGCGAAACGATCCCGCCGGGGAAGCGGGTGCGGCTCAACCTGCCGGTGGCCCGTCTGACCACCGACACCATGATGTCGCTGCCGGTAACCGTGATCAATGGCAAACAGCCGGGGCCCTGCCTGTGGCTTAGCGCGGCGATCCATGGCGACGAGCTGAACGGGGTCGATATCATTCGCCGGGTGGCCAAATCCCTCAGCCCCAATCGCCTCAACGGGGCGGTGATTGCGGTGCCGGTGGTGAATATTTTTGGCCTGCTAGAGCAGTCGCGCTACCTGCCCGATCGCCGCGATCTCAACCGCTCCTTTCCGGGCTCTAGTCGGGGTTCCATGGCCAGCCGGTTGGCGGCCCTGTTTATGAAAGAAGTCGTCAGTCACTGCACCCACGGCATTGACCTGCACACGGCGGCGATCCATCGCATCAACCTGCCCCAGGTGCGGGCCGACCTGCAAGATCCGGCCACCTACGCCTTCGCCCACGCCTTTGGGGCCCCGATTATGCTCCACGCCTCCCACCGGGATGGGTCGCTGCGCCAGGCCGCGGCCAAGCGCCACATTCCCACCCTGCTCTACGAAGCCGGAGAAGCCCTGCGGTTTGATGCCGAAGCCATTCAAACCGGGGTAGACGGCATCTACCGAGTGATGGCCTACCTGGGCATGTACGCCCCGCCCGACACCATCGCCCCGCCCACGGTAGAAGCGCGCGAAACCCGCTGGGTGCGTGCCTCTCGCGGCGGTATTTGGCATCGGTCGATCGCCCTGGGAGACCTGGTCAAGCCGCGCCAGCCCCTGGGCTTCATCAGCGATACCTTTGGGGATAAGCCGGTGCAGGTGCGCAGCCCCCTGGAGGGCTTGGTGATTGGCCATGGCCAAAACCCCCTGGTCAACCAGGGCGATGCCCTGGTGCATA
>JAIXUR010000041.1 GCA_027483425.1 Cyanobacteriota bacterium
CGTGGGCTTAATTGAAAACGATACCTTCCTGGATCTGCAGTACGAAGAAGATGTCGCGGCCACCGTGGACTTCAACATGGTGCTCAATGAAAGTCTCAACATTATTGAGGTGCAGGGCACGGCTGAGGAAGGCAGCTTTAGTCGCCAGCAGATGAATCAGATTTTAGAGATGGGTGAGCTGGGGGTGAAAGATCTTCTAGTCGCCCAGAAGGCCGCGTTTTTGTAGCCCGGTCTGGGGTGATCAGGCCCCGCTCCTGGAGGTTTTTCAGGGATAAATGGCGGGGGATCGGCCTGCCCTAGGGCACCAGGCGGGCAAACCTTTTCTTGCCTACCTGCACGACTTTGTCGATCAGCTCGTTGGGGCTGGCAAACTCCTGGTCGGGGTCGGTTACCCTGGCGTTGTCGAGCTTGACGGCCCCCCCCTGGATCTGGCGCCGGGCTTCGCTGCTGCTGGCGCACAGGGGGGTAGCCCCGACCAGATAAAACAACTTGGCCGGAAAGTTAACGCCGGCCAAGGAAAACTCGGGTACCCCCGCCGCCGATTCCCCCGTGCCCTGCACCAGGTTGATGGCGGCTTGCTGGGCCTGGTGGGCCGCCGCTTCCCCGTGAAACTGGCGGGTAACCTCGAGGGCCAATAGCTTTTGGCGATCGCGCGGGTTTTCCGGCAGCGTCTCTAGCGCCAGGGGCGTGAGCAGCTCAAAATAGTCTCGAATGATGGCATCGGGTATCTTTTCCAGCTTGGAGTACATGGTGAGCGGATTGTCTTGCAGGCCCACATAGTTGCCCAGGGATTTCGACATTTTTTGGCTGCCGTCGGTGCCCAACAGCAGGGGCAGCAGCAGGCCAAATTGCGGCGGTAGCCCAAAGTGCCGCTGTAGGTCGCGACCCACGGCAATGTTGAACTTTTGGTCGGTGCCGCCCAGCTCCACGTCGGATTGCACCGCTACCGAGTCGTAGCCCTGCATGAGGGGATAGAGAAACTCATGGAGAAAGACGGGATCGCCCTTGACGTAGCGTTCAGCAAAGCCCTCCTTGGCCAGCATTTGGCCCACGGTCATGGTGGCCAAGAGCTCCAGCGTCTTGCCCAGATCCAGGGATGATAGCCATTCGGAGTTGTAGCGCACCTCTAGTCGCCCTGGGGTGTCAAAGTCGAGAATGGGGCGCACCTGCTCTAGGTAGGTTTTGGCATTGGCCTTGACGTCGGCTTCGCTCAGCTGGCGGCGCACCTCTGACTTGCCGGTGGGGTCGCCAATGCGGGCGGTAAAGTCGCCAATAATCAGCACGGCGGTGTGGCCAGCGTCCTGAAAGGCGCGCAGCTTGCGCACTGGAATGCTGTGACCCAGGTGAATTTCCGCCCCGGTGGGATCAATGCCGAGTTTGACCCGCAGCGGGCGATCGCCCTTCGAGAGGCGCTGGATCAGGTTTTGCTCGGGGTCACTGGAGTTGGGCTGGTCGGGAAAGACCTCGCTAATACCCCGGTAGATAGCCTCAAACTGGGCGGGGGGCGAGCTGGGGTTGGTCTGGGTCATAGGGGATACGGGCTGGCTTTAGGGAAGGAGCAACGAGGATAGGTGGTGGTGGCGGTGGCGGCAAGGCATAGCCCCGGAGACTGGGGCCAATTCCCTCGATTCTGGCGAAAGTGGCCCTAAGGTTCACCTAATCAGCGTCGGCAAGGCTAGGATAAACGTGCCTACTATCACCCTCTACTATTGTCTCTAAAACAGTCGGGCTACTGTCGGCAAGGTTCACTTATCTAGAGGGTCATTATAATGGCGTAACCGTCATCTACCGATGGGCCTCCAGATCCTTAAAAACACCCCTTTAGCCCCCATCGCCCCCTGCATCGTCGTCTTTAACAACCGCTGATAGCCAAGTGTCAACCAATACCCTTCGTCACAAAAGCCGCTCCCAACCCCAGCCCCTGCGCCGGACACCTAATCTGCTGAAGTACGTGCAGGATGTGGGTCAGGTATCGGCGGCGGCGCTGTTGGGCTCCACCATGATCGTCAGCTCGGTGCTGGCCGGTGGGTTAGTGGGGCTGGCCATTAGCTTTCGCAACCTGCCCGATGTGCGGGTGCTGAGAAACTACGTGCCCAGCGAGACCAGCTATGTCTACGACATCAATGGCACCCTGCTCTACAGTCTCCACGACGAAGCCAACCGCGAGGTAGTGGATCTGGGCGAGATGTCACCCCATTTGAAACGAGCGGTGCTGGCGGTTGAAGACAGCTACTTTTACTCCCACAACGGCATCAACCCCAGCAGTGTCGGCCGGGCCGTACTGGCCAACGTAGAAGCCGGATCCACGGTGGAGGGTGGGTCAACCATCACCATGCAGCTGGTAAAAAACCTCTTCTTAACCCCCGAGCGGGCCGTCAGCCGCAAGGTGGCGGAGGCGGTACTGGCCCTGCGCCTAGAGCAAATCTTCAGCAAAGACGAAATTCTGGAGATGTACCTCAACCAGGTGTACTGGGGCCACAATAACTACGGGGTTGAAACCGCTGCCCAGACCTACTTTAATAAGTCGGCTAAAGATCTGAATCTGTCCGAGGCCGCCATGATGGCGGGGCTGATCCAGGCCCCGGAAAACTACAGCCCCTTCCATAACTACCAGTACACCAAGCAGCGCCAGGCCGTTGTGCTCAACCGGATGCGTCAGCTGGGCTGGATTACCCCTGAAGAAGAAGTGACCGCTCGGGATGCTCCCCTCCTGCTGGGAGAAGTGAAGTCCTTCCGCAGCAGTATTTCCCCCTACGTCACTGAAGCGGCGGTGCAGGAGCTGAAGCAGCGCTTTGGCAATGACGCGGTGCTGAAGGGTGGGATGCGGGTGCAAACGACCGTGGATCTGACCATGCAGCGCATGGCAGAAGCTACAGTGCAAAAGCACAATGCCCGTATTCGCCACATTGCCGACCAGATGGCCCTGGTGTCGATCGACCCCCGTACCCACTTTGTCAAAGCGATGGTGGGCGGGGTTGACTACCAGCAAAGCCAGTTTAACCGGGCCATTCAGGCCTATCGGCAGCCGGGGTCGGCCTTTAAGCCCTTTGTCTACTACGTGGCCTTTGCCACGGGGCGTTATACCCCAGCTAGCTCCATTGCCGACACCCCGGTTAGCTATCCCGATGGCTACCGGTACTACAGCCCCAAAAACTATGACGGTAGCTTTATGGGCAATATCCCCATTCGTACCGCCCTAGAATTGTCGCGCAACGTACCGGCGGTTAAGCTGGGCCAGGCGGTGGGGGTAAACCAAATCATTGAGCTGTGCCGCACCCTGGGCATTACCAGCCCGATGCAGCCGGTGACGTCGCTCCCCCTGGGCGCGGTCGACCTCACCCCCATGGAAATGGCCGGTGCCTACGCTACCTTTGCCAGCAACGGCTGGTATTCTGAGCCTACCTTTATCGTGCAGGTGACCGATAGCAGCGGCAATGTGCTGCTCGATAACACACCTAAACCCCAGCTTGTGCTCGACCCCTGGGCCGCCGCCTCGCTGACCGATGTGCTCCAGGGGGTGATTGTCCGGGGGACGGGTAAAGCGGCTCAGATCGGACGCCCGGCGGCGGGTAAAACCGGGACCACCGACTCCCAGCGGGATGTGTGGTTTGTGGGCTATGTGCCTCAGCTGGCTACGGCAGTGTGGATTGGCAATGACAACTACGCCCCGATGCGAGCGGGGACTACGGGCGGTACCTATGCCGCCCCCGTGTGGCAAGACTTTATGCAGCAGGCGCTGGTCAATGTGCCGGTAGAAGGCTTTAAGCGGCCTTCTGACTTTGTGCAGCCCTAGCTCTAACTCTAGCTTTGGGGGTGATGCACCTAGGATGCCTAGCTATGCTCAATTGAGTCAGGAGCACGCTCAGCCCTAGCCTGATGGGGTGCCTAGGGGCTGGCTTCGTCGATTTGGGCGAGGACGCGATCGCGAAACTCTGGGTCGCTATTGGCTAGCCCCAGGAGCTCCCAGTAGGCCGATAGGGTCAGGCCGTTGGTCTGGATCAGATCTAGGGCCGCAGACTGGATCTCCTGCTGCATCTGGCGTGATTCGGTGTCGGTTTCAGCCCGCTGCAGACTGAGTTCTCGGGCCTCGATCAGCTTGACGACGGCTATGTAGGCTTTGACAAAGCGGCTCACGGTCTCGGAGGGGATGTCGTTGGCGTCGGGCTGGGCGGGGGAGGCCAGGGGGGCCGGATCGTCGGCGGTTGGCGGAGGGGCCATGGCCGCCATGACGGGGGTCGGGGATCCGAGCAGCAGCACCACGACTAGGCCCAGCCGCACTAGGCGATCGCCCCATGGTTTCCATCGCTGCTCCCAGGGGCTGAGGCGACTGACACAATTCAGCCCGGCTTTGACCACGGTCACTATCCACCTACGGCCCATAGAACTACGGCTCAGAACGCTTTTCACCAGCCTACCCGAAACCAGATCGCCTATAGTGGTAATAGGCCTAAGCATAAATACATAATGTCTAAGGAAACAGACCGCCATGGCAAGCGATGACATGTCTCCAGTGCCTGGGCAAGGGAACCTCTCTGACCGAGAGCTGCAGATCGTGGAGCTAGTGGCATCGGGGCTAACCAACCAGGAAATTTCAGAGAAGCTAGAGATTAGCAAGCGCACCGTTGATAACCACATCAGCAATATCTTGACCAAGACCGCAACGGGCAACCGAGTGGCCCTGTTTCGGTGGGCGTTGCAGTCGGGCAAGGTCTGCATCGACGAAGTCAACTGCTGCCTGCTGCCCGAGATCAAACCCGAGGGCCAGAAGGCCTAAGCCCTCCCGGCTAGGTTCCCATAGGCGTGATTCAGGCCCGGCACAGACCCCCCACAAGTTATGATGGGTGTTCTGCATTGCCCCCTAGAACCCCTGCTCAACTTATGGAGCCGATTCAATCACTGCCTGGAACCGAAGATATTTTGCCCAAGGCACAGTTTGTGGGCCAGGATCTGAAGGTGGCCGACATTCACACCTGGCAGCGGGTAGAGGCGACAGCGCGGGACATTTTGGGACGGGCTGCCTACCGAGAAATTCGCACCCCCACCTTTGAGGCGACGTCCCTGTTTGAGCGGGGGATTGGTGAAGCCACCGACGTGGTGGGCAAAGAGATGTACAGCTTTAAGGACAAGGGCGATCGCGGCTGTACCCTGCGCCCCGAAGGCACCGCCGGAGTAGTGCGGGCCTACATTCAAAACAGCCTCTATGCCCAGGGTGGCGTACAGCGGCTCTGGTACACCGGCCCCATGTTTCGCTACGAGCGTCCCCAGAAAGGGCGGCAGCGGCAGTTTCACCAGGTAGGAGTTGAGGTGCTGGGCAGTGCTGACCCCCGTGCCGATGTGGAGGTGATTGCCCTGGCGACGGATCTCTTGCAGGCCTTGGGGTTAACCAACCTCACGTTTTACCTGAATTCGGTCGGCGACAAAGGCGATCGCGCCCGCTACCGTGAGGCCCTGGTGGACTATCTCACGCCCTACGCGGCGGATCTCGATGCTGACTCGCGCGATCGCCTCAGCCGCAACCCCCTGCGCATTCTCGACAGCAAAGACGACAAGACCCAGGCCATTACCCAGGCCGCGCCCAGCATCTTAGACTACCTGGGGCCTGACTCAAAGCGCCACTTTGATCAGGTTCTAGCTCAGCTCAGTGCCCTCGGCATCGTCTTTGAGCTCAACCCGCGCCTGGTGCGGGGCCTAGACTACTACACCCATACCGCCTTTGAAATTCAGTCGAGTGATCTGGGGGCTCAGGCGACGGTGTGCGGTGGTGGTCGCTACGACGGTTTAGTTGACGCCCTGGGCGGCCCGGTCACCCCAGCGGTGGGCTGGGCCATTGGCCTAGAACGCCTGACCCTGCTGCTGGAAGCCCTGCAGCCGCCGGTGGCGATGGCCCCCGATATTTACATCGTCTCTCGGGGCGAGTTGGCGGAAGCCAACGCCCTGCAGTTGGCCCAAAAACTACGTCACCAGGGGCTAGCGGTGGAGCTTGACCTCAGCGGCTCGGCCTTTGGCAAGCAGTTTAAGCGAGCCGATCGCAGCGGTGCCGCCGCCTGCCTGATTGTGGGCGACGACGAAGCCTCCCACGGCACTGTTCAGGTTAAGTGGTTGGTCTCAGGGGAGCAAATCAGCTGTTCCCAGGCGAGCTTGCTCAGCGATGTCGACGGGTTTTTGCAGCAAATCCACAACGCCCGGCTTAAGGTGGCGATGTGAAGCGCTGGCAGGTGCTCGGTTCAAGTCGAGGTGGATAGCAGACGCGGCTGCAAATTGCACTGGCTGAGGGGCTTCCCACCCATCAAATATCCCGCTCCCAGGGACTGGATACTGCCAGGGGCGAGTGGTGATTAGGGCTCGCTCGACGGACAGAGCCGATGCCCCAACGCTGGCGGAGTGTAAGCACAGCAAAATACCCTGGCAATTTTTTGGCGCTCCTCCCCCCGGCCAAAAAAGGTGCGTTAAGATCCACACAACGCTTTATAAAACTTAAAAAAGCAATGGCTGTTACCTACCCCCGCAAGTTCCTTAACGCTCTGAGCGCCCGCGATGTGATGAAGCAGGTGGTACAGGATCAGGAGATTCACTACATCACGCTGAATCGATATCGCTACAACGAGCAGCGCAGTTGCAAGGACATCACCGAGCTGATTGAATCGTTGAATGGTCGACCAGTCGACCTGGTACAAGATTTATCCCACCACGTTGCCGACGAGGCTCGCCACGCCGTCTGGCTGACCGATCTGCTGGTTGACCTCGGGGCCTCCGTGGCCACCCCGCCCGGCTTGTCCTATATCGACGAGTTTGAGCGGCTGCTGGATCGAGACAGTCTCAGCACCGAAGACCGCCGAGAAGACAGCATTATTGCGGCCCTGGCCGCCATTAACGTCACCGAGAAACGGGGCTGCGAATATTTTGCGGCGCATATCCACGCCCTGAAGACGGCCCCTCAGACCCCTGAAAACCTCAAGGTTCGTGAAACCCTGGAGCGCATTCTGCCCGAAGAGACGGGGCATGTGCGCTGGGGCACCCGCCGCCTGGCGGAAATCGCTCGCCAGAGCCCGGCCCATCGGCAAAAGGTCGAACTGGCCAAGCGCAAGTATACGGCCATTGAGCAAACCGCCTTTGAATCGGGTATGGATATTACCCTAGGGGCCGAGCTGCGCCGGGTGAGCAATTTGCTCGATATCGCCAATACCCTCCCCCTCTGGGAGCGACCTGCCTACCTAATGGAGCGTCTGCCCGCCACTCTACTGGCCCCAGAGGTGCAAAGAACTCGGATCACCGCTGCCCAAAAGGCCTGGCAGCGTGACCCCGAGGCCTTTATGAAGACCTTTGTCCCGATGTTTTTAGGCGGCATTCAAAAGCGGACTGTGGCGACTCCCCAAAAGGCCTAGTACATCAAGGCAAACGTAACAAGACAGAAGGCAGAACGGTAAACCTTTGAGAACCGCTGGGGCCTGGAAGGATTGCTAGCACGGGATGCCAACCAGCCGAGAGCCATTCGTAGCGAGAGACTCTCGCCACGAATAGTTGGGAAACCGATACCCTCTGGTGCTAGCGGGGTGGCTGCAAATGCCCAGGAATGACTTGGGGCAGTCGCCACAAATACAACACCGAGTCTTCTTCCGATCGCTCTGGGCGGAGGGTGCGATCGGGGAACCAAGTGCCCATGTCAAACATGTGGGACACGACACGACTGCCTGGCTGAAGCTGGCTTAACAGCCGGGGTCGCAGCCGTAGGTTTAGGTGGGGCAGCAGGTAGATCAAGACCACCGTGGCCTGGCGTAGATCAACGTCAAACAGATTGCCCTGGTAAAACCTGAGGCGATCGCCCACCCCAGCCCGGTCAGCCTTCCCCTGGGCCTGGGCCAACAACGCGGCATCCACATCGATCCCGACGCCCTGCACGCCGTAGTCCACAGCGGCCTGGATCAGCAACCGACCATCGCCACAGCCCAGGTCGTAGACCACATCCACGGGGGTCAGATCGGCCAACTTGAGCATAGCCGTCATGGCATCGGTCGGTGTCGGCACGAAGCCAATGTCGGGGCGTAGGGGGAGGGTCATTAAGCAGGGTTGAGGATGGCCCAGTGAGCCTGGATGTCTTGGATAGTGAACAGCGCCTGGAAGGGCAGATTGTGGCGTTGGTAGAGTTCGGCCCCGCCCTGCTGGCGATCGACTAGGGCGAGAATTTGGTTGACGGTGTATCCGGCATCTCGCAAGCGATCGACCGCCTTTAGCGCCGACTGGCCCGTCGTGACCACGTCTTCCAGCACGGTAACGGGGCTCCCCGGTGGCAGGGTCAGACCTTCGATGTAGGCGCGGGTACCGTGCCCCTTGGCCTCTTTACGAATGATCAGGGGAAACAGGGCGCGTTGGGCCTCTGGGGTTGTCCGTTGCCCGTCGCTATACATCCCCACCAGGCTCACCGCCGTCACCAGGGGGTCAGCTCCCAGGGTGAGCCCCGCCACGGCAACGGTCTCTACGGGGACTAGGTTCAGCAGGAGGCGACCCACCAGCAGCGCGCCCTGGGGGTGCAGGGTCACCAGCTTGCCGTTGATATAGTAGGTGCTAGGCTGCCCCGAGGTCAGTACAAAGTCGCCCTCCTGGTAGGCACCCTGGCAAAACAGATCCAGCAGGGGCGATCGCAGAGCGGCGGTGTCCAGGTTGAGCAGCGTCGCGGCGGGCAGATTCATTAACAGCTTGTCCATGGGGTTAATTCCTTAAAAATGCTCCGTTTTTTAGCGAACGCGCTATAAAGGACATGCACTGGGTGATAGGTTCGGCAAAATTCTGCCTAGGTCAAGGGTATGTCATGGCCCTAGGCCTGTTTCAAGGGCAAGACCAAAGCGCCAAAACTGCACCAATCCACTGAGTTGAGGAGGCTTAGCTATGGGCATTCAATTAAATCATATTTCTGGTCTGACGCTGGCTCTGCTGACCGCAGCCGCTGTGGGTGCTCCCATGGGGCAGGCCCAGGAAACTGCGCCCCAAACCATTCCCGACGCCCTCAACGAGCTGACCTCTACCTATTCCGGCACCTACTTTGAGAACCGCACCTTAGGGCGGCAGTTTCGCAACTGGGGATTTGGCTACCCTGAGCTTGAGCTAGATTGGGATGCAGATGCCACGTCCGTTGCTGTTAGAGACATTCTGCTGCTTCAGGGAACTGTGGATCCGACCATTCGGGTGCCCGATTTGGCGACCCCCTTCACCACCACATTGCTGACTAAACCCAGTAGCCAATCTCCCTACGTGGGGTCTGAGTTTATCTTCGAACCCTTCTAGTCCAGAACTTTTGGGTAGGTTCAATCTCGACTCTGTCATGATCCATGGGATCGACGCAGCGATTGCATCGATCCCATGGCATTGGTCATGAATCCAGGGTGCAGGAGTTGAACCTGCCTGGGGCGAATTATGAGTTCGCTGCCTAATCCGCTCGGCCAACCCTGGGTCTATTCCCGGAGGAAAAGTATTCCCTATTGTAGGGCCTGAGCTTGAAACCAGCTATGAAGCTTTCTACTTCTTTAAAATTAAAGGCCCTCTTTAATCAGAGTGGCCGGCAGGTTTCCTATACTAGAGTTTTCCATTCCGTTATACCGTCGGCTCAACAACGTTTCTTTCCCCATGAACCCTGCTGTAGCGTTTACTCTAATTTTGCTCTCCTTGATGATTGGCTCAGGGGTGGTGAGTGCATCCTGGGGGTTCACCCTAGGACGCCAGGCCTTGACCGGCGTGCGCCAGCCTGAAACTAGGCCTAACAGTGGCGCTCCTGCCAGCCGTGACTCAGCTCCCTCTGGCCCCAACAGCGTTATTTTGGTCAATGAAGCCGAAGTTTTGCAGCAGGTTCAATCCCGGATTAGCGGTGGCGGCTAGGCTTGCTTGAGGTCAGCGTTGATCGTGCCCCAGGGTTGGCAGCAGATAAATCGGTCAACAGAGGTCGGTCAACAGAGGGTTAGATTCCCTCGACTCAGGGTTTCCCATGGCGTTTATAATCAGAGCTACAGCTTTAGCGGTTACGGCTAGATGACCTTTCCTGCCCCGAGGGATTTCATTCTGGCCGATTTTAGCCTAGGGCAGCACTAACACTTGGGCTGGTAGAACGCCAGTATCGGCTAATGGTCGATGGACTACGGCTTTGTGAACAGGTTAGGCTGCATTTTTTAGTCACGGGGCTATGGGCGTTTTTCTCCATTTATTGACCGTTTCGATTCCCGAAAATTTGCCTGCGGCCGCGATCGCCTCTCGGCTACTAGCCGTGCTGGTGTTAATCACCATCAATGCTTTCTTTGTCGCGGCAGAGTTTTCAATGGTTTCGGTGCGGCGATCGCGCATCAGCCAACTGGTATCGGAGGGGGATGTCCAGGCTAAAACCGTTCAGCAGCTCCAGCGCAGCCTGGATCGGCTGCTATCGACGACCCAGTTTGGCATTACCCTCTCTAGCCTGGCCCTGGGGTGGATCGGCGAAAGCACCATGGCGGTTATCTTTGCCTTTTGGATTACAAAGACGCCGTTGCCAGCGGCTCAAAGTCAGGCGCTGGCCCATAGCCTAGCCATTCCCCTGGCATTTTTGGGAATCGCTTACCTCCAGATTGTGCTCGGCGAACTATGCCCTAAATCCGTCGCCATTCTTTATCCCGAACAAGTAGCTCGGTTTTTAGGCCCCCCCAGCCTGACCATTGCCCGCCTATTCAACCCCTTCCTCTGGGTTCTAAACCAGTCCACCCAGCTACTGCTGCGCCTGGTCAACATTCGGTACAGCAACCAGATTAGCTACAGCCGACTGACTCCGGAAGAGCTGCAGCTGATTATTCGCACCACGACCGAAACTCCTGGTCTAGACGCCGAAGAGCGAGAATTACTCAACAATGTGTTTGAGTTTCGCGATGTGACGGCCGAAGAAATCATGGTGCCCCGGACTCAGATTAGCGCCGTTCCTCTGGCGGCCACCTTTGCAGAACTGATGGATGTAGTCTCTGACACCGAGCATTCCCGCTATCCGGTGATGGGCGATTCCCTAGACGATATTCAGGGCATGGTTGATGTCAAACAGTTTTTGCAACCCCTAGCCCGCCAGCAGATCGCCGCAGATACCCCCATTCGCCCCTGGATCAAGCCCGCGCGCTTTGTGCCTGAGTACACCCCCCTCCACGATCTGCTGGCCACGATGCAGCGTACTGGGCAAGAACTGGTGATGGTAGTGGATGAATTTGGCGGCACAGCTGGACTGCTAACGCTACGGGATTTAATTACTGAAATCATTGGCGATATCCACGAGCCCGACGACGACGATGAACAGCTGATCCAGCAACTAGACGACCAGTCGTACCGGATTAAAGCCCACACCCACCTCGAAGCCGTCAATGATCTGCTGCAATTGAATTTGCCCTATGGCGACGACTACCAGACCCTGGGGGGATTTTTGATCTATCAAATGCAAAAAATCCCCCATGCCGGCGATCGCTTAGTGTTTGCCCGCCGAGAGTGGGTGGTTCTGTCCACCGATGGCCCCCGCCTTGAGGATATTCTCGTCCGCTCCATCGATGCCCGGCCGCCAACCACCCCTGGCGACACCGCCTACCCGCTGAACGATCTGGCTGATTCAGATGGCTCGTTTTTGGCCTAGGGCCTACCCCCCACCGCCATAAAACCGCCCTGGGAGACACCTGCCAAACTGCCACAAGCCTTAATTCAGAGCAGTTGGCACTCGATACAGTAAAGCAGACTCCGTTAGAAAGCCCCAAAAGCCTCTAGCCCAGCCGCTCCTCGCTGGCCTACCCCCTAGCTCACTGGATAAGCCAGCCCAGAAAAGCGTTCATTTTCCAGCATTGATCCGCAAAACTCGCACTATACTGTGGGCACTCCTCCCCGTTAGATAATTTTGCTGTTCTTTACAGTGCGAAGCATTGTGATACTATCTGAGTAATTTTACCTGGCCGTCTTGATTTTCCGCTGGCTTTGAGATTTCCAACGTGTTAGCTCCAAAGTGTTAGCTGTTGACGTACTTCGTCTCCTAAAAGGAAGGACGGTCGTGCAAAACCCCATCTTGTCATCTGCCTTAGACATGCACCTATCTCGAATCTTGCCTGATCCCATCCGTGTTGGCGTTATTGGCGTAGGCAACATGGGCCAGCACCATACCCGTGTGCTCAGTCGCTTCAAAGACGTTGAGCTAGTGGGGGTTTCTGACGTTAATGTTGAGCGCGGTTTAGACACCGCAGGTAAGTACAGAATTCGATTTTTTGAAGACTACCACGAGTTGCTGAAGCACGTAGATGCGGTGTGTGTTGCCGTGCCTACCCGCCTCCACCACACGGTGGGTATGGCCTGTTTCCAGGCTGGGGTTCATGTGCTGATTGAAAAACCGATCGCCGCCAGCATTGCCGAAGCCGAGTCCCTGGTCAATGCAGCGGCCGCCACCAACTGTATTTTGCAGGTGGGTCACATTGAGCGGTTTAACCCGGCCTTTCAAGAACTCCACAAGGTCTTGAAAACCGAGGAGCTGCTGGCCCTGGAAGCCCGCCGCATGAGCCCCTACTCCCAGCGAGCCAACGACGTGTCAGTGGTGCTGGATCTGATGATCCATGACATCGATCTGCTGCTGGAACTGGCAGGCTCCACGGTGTCTACCCTAACGGCCAGCGGTAGCCGGGCCGCGAATTCCGGGTACCTAGATTACGTCACCGCTACCCTGGGCTTTAGTAACGGCATTGTGGCAACCCTCACCGCCAGTAAGGTAACCCACCGCAAAATTCGCAGCATTACCGCCCACTGCAAAAACTCTCTCACCGACGCCGACTTTCTCAACAATGAGATTTTGATTCACCGCCAGACCACCGCCGACTGCTCGACCGACTACGGCCAAGTGCTCTACCGTCAAGATGGGCTGATTGAGAAGGTCTACACCAGCAACATTGAGCCCCTCCATGCCGAGCTCGAGCACTTTGTAAATTGTGTGCGCGGGGGTGAAGAACCCTCCGTCGGCGGAGAACAAGCTCTCAAGGCTCTGCGGCTAGCTAGCTTGATTGAGCAAATGGCCCTAGACGGTAAACCTTGGCATCACCTCGACTCTGCCGCCACCGGGCAAGTGCCGGTAGCCGTATAAGCCCTATAAAAACTATGAGCTACGGCAGCACCTTGATGGGAGTGCCTAATTTTACGTGGCTGTAGACCGTATGCACGTCTTTCTCAAGCATGCGTATACAGCCGTGGGAGACCGCCTCGCCGATCAGGGTGGCTTGGTTGGTGCCGTGGATGCCAATGTGGTATTCCCCTTTCTCCAAAAAGCCAATCCACCGGGTACCTAGGGGGTTTTGGGGGCCTGGGCCAATGGCTTCTTTGGTAATTGGGTGCTGCCACCGGGGGTTAGTGCGCATGTCGTGCACCGTAAAGTCGCCCGTGGGGGTTTGCCACTCGTCTTGGCCAATCGCGATCGGAAACTCGCCCAAAACCTGATCGTTTTGATACAGGGTTAGTCGTCGTCGTCTGAGACTGATCACCACCCGGCTATTGGCGGTCATGAGTGTCTCTGGGGCCTGGGTGAGTACGGGCGTAATCCGGATCAGCCGGATGTATTCAAAGGGGCGCTCAAACTGCCAACGAGCACTGACCTGGTCTCGCCAAGCACCGGCGGCCAGCAGCCCGGCAGCGGCGTAGCACAGTACCATCAGGCAGCGCTTGAGGGGGGATGGAGTATCCATCAGAAATACTGGAGTTGTAGGTAGCCCATGTTCAGCATACTGCTACCTCCAGGTTCTAAACACCCTCTCAGACAAGTGCTGTGGGGATTGATATGATTGAAGCTCAGGCACAAGGTCGGGGGGAGAGACGGTGGCAGTAAAACCAGACTGGTTGCGGGTAAAAGCTCCCCAGTGGGAACGGATCGGGGAGGTGAAGTCGATTTTGCAGGATCTGGGTCTCAACACCGTGTGTGAGGAGGCCTCTTGCCCCAACATTGGCGAGTGCTTTAAGGCGGGTACGGCCACATTTTTGATTATGGGGCCAGCCTGTACCCGCGCCTGCCCCTACTGCGACATTGACTTTGAGAAAAAACCTCAGCCCCTTGACCCCACCGAGCCCCTGCGGCTAGCTGAGTCGGTGCGGCGCATGGGGTTAAAGCATGTGGTGATTACGTCGGTCAACCGCGACGACCTCCCCGACGGTGGAGCCAGCCAGTTTGTGGCCTGTATTGAGGCGGTGAAGCAGGCGACCCCGGCCACGACGATCGAGGTGTTGATTCCTGACCTGTGCGGTAACTGGGAGGCGTTGGCGACGATTTTGGCGTCTCGCCCTCAGGTGCTGAACCACAATACCGAGACGGTGCCCCGGCTCTATCGCCGGGTGCGCCCCCAGGGCAGCTATGCCCGCTCTTTGGAACTGCTGCGTCGCAGCCGAGACTTGGCCCCCTGGGTCTACACCAAGTCGGGGCTGATGGTGGGGCTGGGCGAGACCGATGCCGAAATTCAGCAGGTGATGTCCGATCTGCGGGGGGTAGATTGCGATATTTTGACCCTGGGTCAATACCTTTCGCCGGGGCCAAAGCACTTGCCCGTGGAGGAGTTTGTGACCCCAGCTCAGTTTGATGCTTGGCGTCAGGTGGGTGAAGAGAAGGGCTTTTTGCAGGTGGTGTCATCGCCGCTGACCCGCAGTTCGTACCATGCTGAGGCGGTGCAGCAGCTGATGGCGAGGTACCCTCGCTAGGTGCCGTGGAACTGGAGCTGCCCAACCCCTGTCTTATCCCCTGTCCAACCGAACCAGGGATCATGCTCCCTTGAGGAATCATCCATGCCCCTTTGGAAACAGGCGCTGCGCAATTTACCCATCGGTCTTGCCCTGGCGCTGACTGTTGCTCCTGGGGGGTGGCTCTGGGTGCTCGTTCCAGCGGCTAGGGCTCTAGGGCCCAATGCGCTAGTGGCCCAGACCAACCCGACGGTAGCCGAGGAATTGTTGCAGCTCGTCAATGCTGAGCGCCAGCGAGTGGGCGCGTCACCCCTGGTGCTCAACGACCAACTGACCCAGGCGGCCCAGCGCCACGCTCAGGATATGGCGACCAGTGGCCGCATGGGTCACACCGGGTCGGATGGATCGACGCTGGGATCGCGCCTTGACGACACCCAGTATCTCTGGTCGACCATTGGCGAAAACGTGGCCATGGGGCATTCCACCGCCGCCGCTGTCATGGCTGGCTGGATGAGTAGCCCCGGTCACCGCCAGAATATTCTCAACCCCGCCTTTACCGAGTTGGGCATTGGCTCTGCGGTGGGTGCTGGACACCTCTACTGGACCCAAGTGTTTGCTC